>QKCE01000181.1 GCA_003245785.1 Spirochaetales bacterium
CGTATATTTTAATCTGCAGGAGGACCTACATGAAAGTACAGCCATTAGCCGATCGGGTACTGCTCAGGGCAGACAAGCAAGAGACTAAGACCGCCAGCGGTATCATCATCCCCGACACCGCCCAGGAAAAAACCCAAACAGCGGTCGTCGTCGCGATCGGTGATGACAAGGACGCGATCAACGTAAAGGTCGGACAGAAAGTCATGTACGACAAGTATGCGGGAACCCAGGTCAAGATCGACGGTGATGACCATCTCATCATCAAGGCGGGCGATATTATCGCCGTTATCGAGTAATCGAAAAATACCGCCGACCGAAACCTGCCGGGCCAAGCTCCGGCAGGTTTTTTGCTTTTAAAAGCCCTTCAGGCGGCGAAGGGCCGCGGCTGCCCTTTCGTTGCCCGGGTCCAGCTCCAGGGCGCGCATTAACACCTGCTGGGCGCGGCGCGTATCCTTTTCGCGGGACAATACGAGGGCGGCGGCGTACTGCAAATCGCTTGCCGAGCCGTCGTCGGGGGCAAAGGACGTAGCCCGGTCATAGTAATCCACCGCGGAGGCGTAATCGCCTTTCTTCTCGCGTATTCGCGCGATATTCGCCAAAGCCGCCCAGGAATCTTCCTTCGAGGCGGCGCATTTGTTGAACGACGCCTCGGCCCCGTCCAAATCGCCATTCATCGCCGCTTCCAGGGCATCGTAAAAGGGATCCGTATCGCCCGCCCGTTCCCTGTTGAGCGAAAAGGCCGTATCCGCCTGTCCCGTCCTCAGGAAAAACCACATCGCGTAGCGCACGAGCAAATCGTTCGAGGAATACTTCTCGAGCAGGTTCCAAATCCTGGTGGAGGAAAGCGTCACGTCGGTCGAATCCCGCTCGTCGACCTTCGCCCGCTCGATCAGGAGACGGATGTCCGGCGCGCCGGAGGTCGACGCGATCGCCGCGCCAAGGCGGGAATCCACGGCCTCTCGGGCGGGATAGCCCGCGGACGCCCCGTCTTTCATTGAAAGCGAATAGAAACCCCTCGATTCAAGTTCTTCCGTGAGGGAATCCTTCGGCGGCGGAGGCGCCGCGTTCTGGTAGTTAGAAACGTACCGCGCAACGGCGGGAAAATAGGAAGGATACCGGTCGAGCAAAGACTCGAGATACCGGTCCGAACGGGATACGTTCTCGGCCACGACGGCGAGATCGTACCAAGGTATAGGAGAAAAGTCGGGATACGAAGCCGTCATCGCCTCCCAAAAGCGGGCCGCGTCCCCTTCGTTACCCCTTTCCAGGGACGCGTCGGCGAGTAGTCCTAGCCAGTCCGCCCTCAACCGGCTTTCCGTATCCGTCCCCGGCCCCAAACCCAGGGCGCCGATTGCCTGCTCCGGAAATCCGGCGTCGTAGTAAAGGAGGGCGAGCATATACCGAAGCCTTGCCGTCCGGTTATCCTCGGCGGCCCCCGGGAAACCGATCGCGTCTTTCGCGACGATGGCCGCTGCGGCGCAGGCTGCCGGCAGGTTTCCCGTAGCGGCGTACCAGGCGGCGGCATTTTGCCTGAACGCCCCGTCGCCGGTCGACTCCGCCGCTATTTCCCACCAACGGGGATCCCTCTCCTCCCCCGAAAATAGCAGCCTCGGGGCGGCGGCCTGGATCGCGTATGGGCTTCCAAGGAGGAATTCTGAGAGCTTGAGGGCTTCTTCCGTCCCGCCGCCTTGGACAAGGGTATCCACGAGCACCGCGAGGACCATGTCGTTCGCCGGCATCTTGAACCGGGCAAGGCCAAGGGTATGAGACGCCTGGTCCCAGGCAAGGAGGGCGCGTTCCCTCTTCGCGAGGGAAAGCCATTGGCTGGCGGTAATCGCCCGCTTCCTCATGCCCTTGAGGCGTTTGAGGGCCCGGGGCGCGTCGCCCTCCGCGATCGTCGCGTCGACCTTGGTCAGGTCTTGGGCGAACTTCGCCTTGGAATCAAAAAGGCCGCACGCCCCTAGCAGGAGGAGCGATGCGGCCATTGTAGTCGTGAAGGCGAGCCATCGGAGTCGCGGTACGTTTCGGTTCGATCCGCCGCTCACGGCGCGGGACTTCCCTTGGATTTCTTCCTGATGTTGTCGAGCACCGCGTTGATGAAGCGGAACGAATCGTCCGAGCCGAATTCCTTGGAGATGTCGATCGCCTCGTCTATCACGATGGAGGGATGTACGTCGGCCTGATACAGGAGGGAATACACGCTCATCCGGAGGATCGCGAGATCCACCTTGTTCAGCCGGTCGAAATCCCAATTGGTGAGGTGTTCCTTGATGAGCGCGTCAACCTCGTCGATATGCTCGATCGTTCCCGCGATCATGAGCCTGGGGAAGGCGATGCCGTCGTCGCCGAGGCGTTCACGTTTCTCGTCGCCGAGCCAGGAAAAATCCAGGAGTTCGGCGAGCGGTATCTTCGAGACGTCCCATGCGTAGAGAGCCTGAAACGCCAGTATTCTTCCTTTTCTTCTCGCTGCCATCGTTTACCAGCTCAATGCCTTGTCGAGATCGGCGTCGCTTTTCAGGATCTGGAAATTATCCGGCTTCCTGAGCTCGTTGATCACTTGCTGAAGCGCATCGCTCACGGCCTTGTTCTGGGCCTGAGAGATCATGCTATTCTTGATGTACTCGTACACGGTCACGGTGGTGCCCGGCTTGACCACGTCGCTCAGGGTGAGGATCTTCGCGGGATACTTGTTGACTACGAGGAAGGTCTGCCAGTCCGCGTCGGTTTCGGACACGTCGGAAACTTCGTTGACCCCCATTTCGAAAATCTTCAGGAGGGCCTCCATGGAAATCCCGAGCTGCTTGGAGGCGGTCGAGTTCTTGTTGATGAAGAGGTCGCCGCCCTGGAATCCGGAATTGTCCTGCTGGGAGAGTACCTTGATCTCGGAGGACGACGCCGGTTTGGCCTTAAGCTTGTCGTGCATCTCCTCGACCTTTTTCTTAGCCGCGGCGGAAGCCTCCGGGGTGGTTCCCTTCGGCGCCACGACGAGGAAGAGCTGGATCATGTCGTCCTGAAAGAAATTTTTCTTGGAAAGCTCGTAATACGAGCGAATGTCCGCGTCGGTAGGCCCCGGAAGGTTCTGGATCTGGCTTTGCTTTTTCGCCATCACGTAGCGCTGGGCGAGAAGCTGGCTCTTCAGGAACGACTTGTATTCCGCCAGGGTCATGCCGTTCTGCTGCTTCATGAAATCGTCGATACTCATGCCGGTCTGCTGCTTGACGATCTGGCCGAACTCGAGCTCGGTTACCTGCTTCCCGACCTGCTGGGATATCATCTGGAGGAAATTCTGGTTCACCTCGGAATCGGCGACCTTAACCCCGTCGCGTTCCGCGGCCTGCACCACCAGGCGCTCGTTGATCAGCGTGTCCAGCACCTTCTTGCGCTCGTCGAGGGTCATGATCCTGCCGAGTTCCTTCTGGTATGCCTCCACGCGGGCCTTGAGCTGCTTCAGGGTGATGGGCTCCGACTTCTGCAGCTTGACGGTGGCGATCGGCTGGAGATCCGATTGAGCGGCAGCGAGGCCGGTCACCAGGGCCGCAAAAGTCACGGCGAACAATAAACGCTTCATCTGATACCTTCTTTCGGGCGCCGCCGGGGCCGGCGACGCGGTAGTAGTGTCCTTACAACAATCCAGGCGCGCCGGACGTTACGCCTTTTCGAGAACGGCCCTGATGCGGCGGACTCCCGCCGAGGACGATTGTTCCTTCTGAATGCGGAAGGTTCCCATGGCGCCGGTGCGCTCGACGTGGGGGCCGCCGCACACTTCCTTGGAAAATCCGCCGATGGAATAAACCTTCACGACGCTCTCGTACTTCTCGCCGAAGAGCGCGATCGCGCCGGAGGCTTTCGCGTCCTCCAGGGACATCATCTCCATCTTGACGGGAAGGTCCGCGGCGATCTGCTCGTTCACGATTTTCTCGACCCGCTCGATCTCTTCCTTCGTCATGGGCTGGGGATGGGTAAAGTCGAATCTCATGCGTTCCGCGGTGATATTCGAGCCCTTCTGGGCGACGTGGTCGCCGAGCACCGTCCGGAGGGCCTTCTGGAGAAGGTGGGTCGCGGTGTGATAGGCAGTGGTCGCCTCGGAATGGTCGGCGAGCCCGCCCTTGAAGGCCTGCTCGCTTCCGGAACGCGAAAGCTCCTGGTGCTTCTTGAAAGCCTCGTCGAATTCCTCGCGGTTCACGGTAAGTCCGCCCTCCCGGGCGAGCTCCTCGGTAAGCTCGATAGGGAACCCGTAGGTATCGTAAAGCTTGAACGCGAGGCGTCCGGACATCACCTTCTGCGGGTTCTTCAGGAGATTCGGAAGCATCTTCTCGAATTCCGCCTCGCCCTTCTTTAGCGTCTCGAGGAATTTCTGTTCTTCCGCCCGGAGCTCGGCGAGGACGAAATCCTCTTTCTCCCCGAGCTCGGGATAGGCGCCTTTCAGCTGGGCGATTACGACCTTTGCCGGTTCGGCAAGGAAAATGCCGTCTATTCCGAGCTTCCGCCCGTGGCGCACGGCGCGGCGGATAAGGCGCCGCAATACGTAACCGGCGCCGACGTTCGAGGGAACTACGCCCTTCTGGTCGCCGAGGATGAAACTGGACGAACGGACGTGGTCGGAAATGATGCGGATGGACACGTCGTCGGCCTCGGATTGGCCGTATTTTTTCCCGGAGATAGCCTCTACGCTGGCGATGATCGGCTGGAAGATCTCCGTCTCGTATACCGATTTCTTGCCGCTCAGCATGGCGACCGTCCGTTCGACGCCCATGCCGGTATCCACGCATTTCCGGTCGAGTTTCAGGTACGTGCCGTCCTTCTGCTTACTGTACTGCATGAAGACGTCGTTCCAAATCTCGATGTACTTGCCGCAATGGCAACCGGGCTTGCAGTCGCTGCCGCAGGCGGGCTTCCCGGTATCGATGAACATCTCGGTATCCGGCCCGCAGGGCCCGGTCTCTCCCGCGGGCCCCCACCAGTTGTCGGAACGGGGAAGAAAGTGGATACGTTCCCGGGGAATGCCGAGACCGGCCCAAATATCGGCGGACTCGTCGTCCCTGGGCACGTCCGCGTCGCCGGCGAAGACCGTGACGGAAAGCTTGTCGACCGGCAACCCGAGATACGAGGGGCTGGTCAGGAATTCAAAGCTGTAGTTGATCGCCTCTTCCTTGAAATAGTCCCCGAGGGACCAGTTACCGAGCATTTCAAAGCAGGTGAGGTGACTGGGGTCGCCGACTTCGTCGATATCGCCGGTACGGACGCATTTTTGATAATCCGTAAGCCGCGTTCCCGCGGGGTGAGGCTCGCCCATGAGGTAGGGCACCAGGGGATGCATGCCCGCGGTGGTGAATAGCACCGTGGGATCGTTTTCGGGAATGAGTGACTTGCCGGAAATCTCGGCATGGCCCTTGCTTTTAAAGAACTCGAGGTATTTGGAACGTAACTCGTTTGCGGTCATAGTCTTCCCATAGTAGAGAATGCCGCTGAATTTGTCAACGTTGGCGCGAGCCCGTCGCGAGCGACCCGGCGCCCCAAGGGCGTATCCTGGATACCATAAAAAAAGGGATCGGCGCATTCGCGCCGATCCCTTTTTGCCTTACTTCTTTACCGTTTTTTTTGCAGCCGGCGTTTTGGCCGTCTTGGCCGGCTTTTTCGGCGCGGCGTCAGCCTTAGCCGCCGCCGGTTTCTTGGGAACCGCGGGCTTTTTCGCAGGACCGGCGGGTTTGTCTCCCGCCGCTTTCTTGGGCGCAGCGGCGGTTTTCCCGACGGGAGCCTTCTTGGGTACCGCGGCCTTCTTCGCCGCCGTTACGGGCTTGTCAGCTGCCGTTTTGGCCTTGGCGGGCGCTTTCGAGGCTTTCGCCGCGGGGACCTTCACTACCTTCGGCTTCGCCGCGGGTTTCTTTGCCGCGGTCGCGGGTTTGTCGGCTACGGCCTTCTCGGTTTTCGCCTTCGCCGCTACCTCTTTCTTCGCCGGGGCTTTGGCGGTCTTTTTCCCCGCCGGTACCGCGGCTTTAGCCACGGGAGCTATTGCGAGCCGAATCAGTGACCTGCCCTCTTTTTCGGCCTTTTCAAGCTCCACCTGGGCGATCGAGAGAAGGGCGATCGGAACCGAATAGGAAGAACATGAAACGTAATCGAGTCCCGCGTCCATGCAGAAGCGGATATTTTCCGGGCGCGCGCCATGCTCGCCGCAAAGGCCTTTCGCGAGGTCGGGCCTGGCGGCGGTACCGCGGTCCACCGCTATGCTGATCAGCTCGCGAACCCTTGGGTCGAGCACCGCGAAGGGATTCCCGTCGATAAGGTCGAACATGGTGTAATCGGGCATGAACGAGTTGAAGTCGTCGCGGGAAAGCCCAAGGGTGGTCTGGGTAAGGTCGTTGGTCCCGAAGGAGAAGAACTGCGCGTACCGGGCGATTTCCCCGGCGCTCAGGGCGGCCGCGGGGAGTTCTATCATCGTGCCGATCCGGAAATCGACCGGTTTGGCCTTGAGTTCCCCGCGCACCGCTTCCTCTATGCCCGCGATGCCCTGATAGGTATGGCCCTCGATTTTCTTTCCGTACACGATCTGTTTCAGCTCCCGGAAATTCATGACGATCGGCACCATGATCTCGGGCATCACGCTCACCCCTTCCTTCTGGAGGGCGTAGGCGGCCTCAAAGATGGCGCGGACCTGCATGTCATAAATCTCGGGATAGGAGATCGCGATGCGGCAACCGCGGTGGCCCAACATGGGATTTATCTCCGCAAGGGCGTCTACCTTTTCCTGAATTTCCGCCTTCGTGGCCTTCGTTCCCTTCGCGGCGAGATATTTCATGAAATCGCCAAGTTCCGTCGCGTTATGGGGCAGGAACTCATGGAGGGGCGCGTCCAGGAGTCGGATAGTCACCTCGCGTCCCGCCATCGCCTTGAATATGCCGTAGAAATCGTCGGATTGCATCTTCTGGAGCTTCTTCAGCACCTTCTTCCGCTCTGCCAAATCCTCCGAAAGGATCATCTCGCGGAACACGTTGATCCGCTTCTCGTTGAAGAACATGTGTTCGGTGCGGCAAAGGCCGATCCCTTCGGCGCCGAAACGCACCGCCAGCTCCGCGTCCCTCGGGCTGTCTGCGTTCGCGCGTACGTGGAAATCCTGAATGAAGGAACGGGTGAGGCGAATGAAATCGAGGAGGCCCGAGGTTTCGGGATCCGGCTCGATGAGCTTCGCGGCGCCGAAGAACACGGTCGACTCGCCGTAATAGGGCACGTTCAGGGTGACATAGTCGCCCTCGTTGAGCGTAACCCCGCCGATGATCGCCTTCTTTCCACGGATGGTCATGTCCGGGCGAACAAGCGAAATTTTTCCGTATTGGCGCGCGACCACCGAGGCGTGGGCCGAATACCCGCCCTCGTTCGAGAGCACGCCCGTCGCGACCTCGATACCCTTCACGTCTCCCGCGTAGGTAGCGGGCATGCAGAGGATACAGCGGGTATCCTCGCCGTTCTGCCGGGCGACCCGGATCGCGTCGATCAGGGAATCCGCCGAGAAATACAGGCGTCCGACCGCGGCTCCCGGCGCTCCGGCGATTCCGCCCTTCGAAGCCTTGAGGTCCTTCACGCTCGTTATATCGATGACCGGATGTAGAATTTCGTTGAGGAGGCCGGGCTTTACGGTTTGCACCACGTACTCGTCGCTGACGACCTTTCTCGCGTTCAGGTCAAGAAGGAGTTTCACGAGTGAAATCGTGCTTTTGGACTCCACGGACTTCTGCTCGATGAGCCAAAGCTTGCCGTTCTCGATGGTGAACCGGATCATGCGAATTTCGCGGCTGTCGTCCTCGAGCATCCAGGCGATTTCCTGGAGCTTCTTGAGGGCCGCCGCCTCTATGGTATTGATGTCCTGGCCCACCGCGTTGATGTCGTCGAATTTCTCCTTGAAGAATTTTCCCTGGAGCTTTTTTTCGCCGGACACGATGTCGCGGCTGAAGAATGACCCCGAAGACGAGTTCTTCCCGAAATTGCCGTATACCATCGGCTGCACGAGGATCGCGGTATCGCCGTCGTTCTGGTCGTCTACGGCAAGAAGGTGGCTTATCGCCTTGAGCGATATCTCGAGCTGGTCCTCGGCGCTGTCGAAGAAGCCGGCGGGTAGGATCGGCGCGAAGGTATTCATGATATCGATCCCGGTTCCGCGGATCTTCTCGTTCTTCATCCGGTTTTCCACGTCTTTGAGGGCCTTCTCGTAGCCCTCCGCCTCGACGTTTTTCTCGTCTAGAGTGGCCGACCGCTTGAGAATCGCGAGAATTCCCCTAAGGAGAAACAACACCTCGTGAGCCGCGAAGTTTACGCCCACGCCCTTTTCGAACCCGCCGATCGTGCTGCGAGCGAGCCCGAAATTGTGGAGGGTAGGATAATTCGTGATGGCGAGATTCGGCGATATGACGATCTTCACCAGCAGGGGATGCTCGGGGTCGCTGAACGTTTTCCCGACCTTGGCGTTGCACATCTTGAGGTAGGGCGCCACTCCCTTGTAGACCGGTTCGCCCCCCAGGGACGCGGCAAGGCTCGAATCGATGATGAATCCCGGCAAAATGGGAAGGCCGAGTTCGGCGAATTCGTTCGCCTGACGCCCGCGGATACCGAGAAGGGCGCTGTCGATCTTTTTCCCTACCGTCGTATCCTGACTGAAAAAATGTATCGCGTCTTTCATGCTCATTTTTTTACCCCTAGAATAGATTCATGACGGTATCGGGTGAACCATGCAGGAACGCCTCGAACTGCGGGCTCGCGCCCTGCCTGAAATACCTTGACAGTTTCGCGAGGTCCTGGATGTCTTCCCCGGACACGCAGAACTGTATGCAGCTCCCGTGTTTCACCTTTCCCCACTTGAAGAGGGTATTAATGTCGACGATGCGCTCGCCGTCGTAATAGATGAATACCTGCAGGGCCGGATATTTCGCGTTGTAGCTCCGGATTATCCGTTTCCACGCCTCAACGTTACCGTTATGGAAAAGCTCGTTCGATACCACGACGGAAATGAGGGGAGACATTTTCTTCGGTCCGGTCGAGGCTACCTGTGCGGGCGGGGGCGGTGCCGAGGGTTTGGGAGCCGCTTCGACCGGCGCGGCCATGACCATGTTTACCGCAACGCCTTTCTTTGACGTTTT
>QKCE01000106.1 GCA_003245785.1 Spirochaetales bacterium
ACATTTGGTGCTGCCCCACGTCGGTGGAAACGATGGCCTTCCCGCCCGTGAGCTCGTAGAGCTTCTCGATCACGAGGCTGGCGGAGAGCCCGTCGCTGGCGTGGGTAAGGGGGAACTCCTTTCGCCAGGCCTCCACCCGCTCGATCCAGGGGCCGGTCTTCCCGGGCTTGCAAAGGGCGACCAGGGCGGAAGAAATTTCCGCCGCGTCGCCGTGGATAAAGAGGTCCACGGGCACTTGGCGGTTTTCCTCCGCGCGGTCTATGTCCACGTGGATCTTTTTCGCGTCCTTGCAGAAGGTTTTTACGTTCCCCGTGATGCGGTCGTCGAAGCGGGCGCCTATGGAGACGATGAGGTCGCAGTGCTGGACCGCCTTATTCGCGTAGGCCGTGCCGTGCATGCCGAGCATGCCGAGGGATAGGGGATGGTCCTCGGGAAAGGCGCCCTTGCCGAGGAGGGTGGAAACCACGGGCAGGCGGAGCTTTTCCGCAAGGCGCTTAATCTCGCCTTCCGCGTTGGCGATAACCGCGCCGTGGCCCACCAGGAGCACGGGCTTTTCCGCCTCGGCGATCATGGCCGCGGCTTGCTCGATGGCCGCTTCCTCGAAGCCCTCGGGAATCCGGTAGCCCGGTAAGTCCATAGGCACGGAGAAGTCGGGTACGAAGGAGCGGGAAGACACGTCCTTGGGCACGTCGATGAGGACGGGGCCCGGACGGGCGGTGGCGGCGATGTGGAAGGCTTCCTTCATGATTTGGGGCAGCCTTTCCGTTTCCTTGACGAGCCAGGAATACTTCACCACGGGGTAGCTGATGCCCGACACGTCCGCTTCCTGGAAGGCGTCGAGCCCTAGGTTGGCGGTGATGGTTTGGCCGCAGATTACGATGAGGGGCACCGAGTCCATGCTGGCGGTCAGGATACCCGTGATGGCGTTGGTGGCGCCGGGCCCCGAGGTGACCAGGGCCACCCCGACCTTGCCCGAGGCGCGGGCGAAGCCGTCGGCCATGTGGACCGCCCCCTGTTCGTGCCGGGAAAGCACGAGCTTGATGGGCGAGTCGATGAGGGCGTCGAAAAGCGGGATGTTGGCGCCCCCGGGATAGCCGAATATATGGGTTACCCCATGCTGTTCCAGGGACGCGATAATCGCCTGGGCGCCGGTCATGGCTTGGCCGTTCATGGGCGGCTCCCCGCGGCCAGGGCGAGGTAGGGAATGCGCGCCCCGGTTTCCCTCGCGGCCTCCGCGTTGGCCAGGAGGCCGGCCATGGTGTCCCAGGTGCCGGAGAGGAATTTTTTCCGGTGCGAGTCCGGCATGGCGACGGGGAAGGAGAGGGCGCCCGCGGTGACCCGCATGGCCTCGAGGTCCACGGTTATCGCCGCGGCGGGGTCGGCCTCGATCAGGTCCTGCAGGGCCTTTACGTCCTCGTGGCGCGCGGTCACCGCGGGTACGCCGATGGAGGCGCAGTTCCCCGCGAAGATATCCGCGTAGGACTCGCCGATTATCGTCTTTATGCCCCAGCGCGCGATAGCCTGGGGGGCGTGCTCCCTCGAGGAGCCGCAGCCGAAGTTTTTGTTCACCGCGAGGACCGTGGCCTTGGCGAAGCGCGGGTCGTTCATGGGGTGGGCCTTCGGCTTATCGTCGCCGTCGAAGCGCTCGTCGCGGAAGGCTTGCTCCCCGAGGCCGTCGAAGGTAACGCAGCGCAAAAAGCGCGCCGGGATTATCCGGTCCGTGTCTATCTCGTCCCCGCGGATCGCGAGGCCGGTACCCGTTAGCGCCGTGATTATCGAATCGTTTTTCATAGGTTTAATAGCTCCCTCACGTCGGCGATTTTTCCCGCGATGGCCGCGGCGGCTACCATGGCGGGGCTCATGAGCATGGTCCTGCCCGTGGCGGAGCCCTGGCGGCCGATAAAGTTACGGTTCGAGGAGGAAGCGCAAAGCTCCCTGCCCTTAAGCCGGTCGGGGTTCATGGCGAGGCACATGGAGCAACCCGCGAGGCGCCAATCGAAGCCCGCCTCGATGAACACCTTGTCGAGCCCTTCCTTTTCGGCCTGAGCGCGTACTCGCTCGGAGCCGGGAACCGCGAAGGCCCGCACTCCCGGGGCTACCTTCTTTCCCTTGAGCACCGCCGCGGCGGCCCGAAGGTCCGTGATGCGGCCGTTGGTACAGCTCCCGATAAAGGCCACGTCGATCTTTTGGCCCAGCACCGGGTCGCCGGGGGTAAAGCCCATGTGGGCGTAGGCGGCCTCGGCGGTTTCCTTGGCTTCCCCGAGGGTTTCCGGCAAGGGGAGCTTCGCCGTGACCGGGATACCCTGGCCGGGGTTGATTCCCCAGGTGACCATGGGCTCGAGGGTGGATACGTCGATCTCTATCTCGTCGTCGTAGGCGGCGCCGGGGTCCGAGGCCATGGAAAGCCAGAAGGCCGCCGCCTTGTCGAAGTCCGCGCCGGCGGGTACCCGGGGCTTCCCGCGAAGGTATTCCACCGTGGTCTTGTCGGGGTTCACGTAGCCGCAGCGGGCGCCCCCCTCGATGCTCATGTTGCAGATCGTGAGGCGGCCTTCCATGTCGAGGGCCTCGATCGCCTCCCCGGCGTACTCGTAGGCGTAGCCGATTCCTCCGTTCACCCCGAGCCTCGCGATGAGGGCGAGGATGTAATCCTTCGCGGTGACCCCGGGTCCGGGCTTTCCTTCGAAGAGGATGCGACGCACCTTGGGCTTCGAGACCGCGAGGGTTTGGGTCGCCAGGACGTCCCGGATCTGGCTCGTGCCGATCCCGAAGGCGATGGCCCCGAATGCGCCGTGGCTCGCGGTATGGGAGTCGCCGCAGACGATGGTCATGCCCGGCTGGGTAAGCCCCTGCTCGGGTCCCACCACGTGGACGATGCCCTGCTTGCCCGAGCCCCAATTGAAAAAGTCGATCCCGTTTTCCTTCGTGTTCCGCTCCAGGTTCCGGAGCATTTCCTCGGCGAGGCCGTCTTCCAGGGGCCGGGCCGAGCTGTGGGTGGGCACGATATGGTCCACCGTGGCCACGGTCCGGTCGGGCCGCGCGACGGGGAGCCCCCGCTCGCGGATCATGGCGAAGGCCTGGGGCGAGGTTACCTCGTGCACCAGGTGCAAGCCGATGTAAAGCTGGTCTTCCCCCGAGTCGAGGGTGGCTACCTTATGGAGCCGCCATACCTTGTCGAGTAAGGTTTCCGCCATTATTTTTCCTCCCCGGGGAGGAGCCGGATGGCTCCCTGGTCCGCGCTCTGGGCGAAGATCGCGTAGGCGCGAAGCGCCCGGCTCACCTCGCGCTTGCGGGCAGCCGGGGTATAGGCCCTGTCGCCCCGCGCTTCCTGCTCCTTCGCGCGCCTCGCGAGTTCCGCGGGCTCGACGAGAAGCTGGAGCCGGCGCTCGGGGATCGAGATGTCGATGAGGTCGCCGTCCTTCACGAGGGCGAGCTCGCCCTTCGCCGCCGCCTCGGGGCTCGCGTGGCCGATGGAAAGGCCGCTCGTGCCGCCGGAGAAGCGGCCGTCGGTAATGAGGGCGCAGGCCTTGCCGAGCCCGCGGCTCTTGAGGTAGCTCGTGGGGTAGAGCATTTCCTGCATGCCCGGGCCGCCCTTGGGGCCCTCGTAGCGGATCACCACCACGTCCCCCGCCTTCACCTTGTTGGCGAGAATGCCCGCCACCGCCTCTTCCTGGCTTTCGAAGACCACCGCCGGTCCCCTGAAATTGAAGATGGAGGGGTCGACGCCCGCGGTTTTCACGATGGCGCCCCGGGAAGCGATGTTTCCGAAGAGGACAGCCAGTCCCCCGTCCTTGTAGTAGGCGTGTTCCGCGTCGCGGATGCAGCCCGCGGCGCGGTCCGTGTCGAGGGAATCGTACCGGGTGTCCTGGCTGCCCATGACGAGGTTGAACTTCCCCGCCGGGGCGGCGCGGTAAAAGGCCTCGGCCGCGGGGTTCGCGCCGGCCATGAGGTCGTACTTCTTCAGTGCCCAGGCGAGGTCCGGGCCGTCCACCCGGGCGACGGTCGTGTCGAGGAGCCTTGCCCGGTCCAGTTCGGCGAGGATTCCCATGATGCCCCCTGCGCGGTGCACGTCCTCGATATGGAAGTGGGAGTTGGGCGCAACCTTCGAGAGGCACGGCACCTTCCGGGAAAGGCCGTCGATATCCTTCATCGTGAACTCGACCCCGGCTTCCCGGGCCACGGCGAGAAGGTGAAGCACCGTGTTCGTGCTGCCGCCCATGGCGATGTCGAGGCTCATGGCGTTCATGAACGCCGCCCTGGTGGCGATGCCCCGGGGGAGGAGTCGCTCGTTCCCGGTCTCGTAGTATTCCTTCGCGAGCTCGCAAATGCGCTCCGCCCCGCGCTCGAAGAGGCCGAGCCTTTCCTTGTGGGTGGCGAGTACCGTGCCGTTCCCGACCTGGGCGAGCCCGAGGGCCTCGGTGAGGCAGTTCATGGAGTTGGCGGTAAACATGCCGGAACAGCTGCCGCAGGTGGGGCAGGCGTGGATTTCCACGTCCTCGAGGGTCTTATCGTCCACCGACTCGTCGGGACCCATGACCATCACGTCGACGAGGTCGTAGGCCTTGCCGCCGGTCCGGCCCGCTTCCATGGGGCCGCCGGAGACGAAAATGGTCGGTATGTTGAGGCGCATGGCGGCCATGAGCATGCCGGGGGTTATCTTGTCGCAATTGGAAATGCAGATGAGGGCGTCGGCCCGGTGGGCGTTCACCATGTATTCCACGCTGTCCGCGATGAGGTCGCGGGAGGGGAGGCTGTAGAGCATGCCTTCGTGGCCCATGGCGATTCCGTCGTCGATGGCGATCGTATTGAACTCCGCCGCGAAACAGCCCTTGGACTCGATGATCGCCTTTACCTTCTGGCCGATCTCGTGGAGGTGGACGTGTCCGGGCACGAATTGGGTAAAGCTGTTCGCGACGGCGATTATCGGCTTTCCGAAATGCTCTTCCTTCATCCCGTTCGCCCGCCACAGGGAGCGGGCGCCGGCCATGATTCGGCCTTTGGTATTTGTATCCGAACGTAATGCGGGCATGGCTTAAGTCTCCTTTAAGTTCGTTCAGTGTAACCGAATTATTCTCCCGCTTTCAAGACTCGCGAGGGGGGGGCGGATTGGCGGGAGTCGGGACGGGAGCGCCGCCGCTCGGTCGATAAATCGTGTATACTTGGGGTATGGCGAAAAAGACGGGCCGCGAACGGCTATTCGAACTGGTATTCTTCAAGATATACGACGTCGGCAGGTCGGTGGACCTCGAGGGTCTAGGGGTTTCCATTCGGGCGGATTCCCCGAGCCCGGCCCGCGCCGTCGCCCAAACCCGCCGGGATACCCCCGCGTCCTTGTCGCTGCCCCGGCCCTGCGTACTCCCCCTGGAGGGAGCCGGGTACGCCGGCACCGTGAACCCGGGCGCCGCGACTCCCGGGCCGACCGGTTCCGGCGGCCTCGGGTCGTTCAAGGCGGAGGCGAAGGTATATGAGGACGGCGTCGTTACCCTGTGCGTCCGCGCCCGCCTCCGCGTCCGGCTCGAGGACGTGGGAACCCTCTGCGCCTCCCCGATCGTGGGCGCCCCCGGGGGGCCGCTCTGCGTTCCCGACTGGGAGGATCGCCTTTTCCACGGGGTGCTCGGGAACATCGCGACCCATATCGTCGATCCCGCCTCGGACCCCGGCCACGAGGTCGAGGCCTATCTCGCGATATGCCTCCTCGAATGCGACGAGGGCCCGGAAGACTATATCGCGCGGAACCGTACCGCCATCGCAACCCTCCTGATGGGCGCCGACCCGGGCGAGGGGCTTCACGAGCAAAAAATCGCCGAAACCCTCGCGGCTCCCTTTTCCTACACCGCGAACGACGTGGCCATATTCGACCTTGACCGCTGCTTCATCGTCGACCCCAAGGAGGGGTACGAGGATATCCTCCTCATAATCGAGAACGCCAATTACCGCCTCCTGGAGCTGAGAAGCCTCGACCGCCTGCTCGACAAGAGACTGGACGTGGCCGAGCGGGACCTGCTTTCCTTCACCCGATTGGGCCGCGCGCCCGGGGGAGCGGTGCGGAGAAAGTTCGCCCGAATCCAGACCCTGCGCTTCGTCTCCCTTTTCGTGCTCGAAAACCTTGAAAATTCCTCGAAGATTATCGGCGACTATTATCTCGGCCAGATTTACGGGCGCCTGTGCGCCCTTTTCAATACCGACGGGTGGAGCCGATCGGTCGAGCGGCGGCTGGACGTGCTGACCTCGATTTACGAGATGGTGAAGACGGACAACGCCGAGCGGCGTACCCTGGTGCTCGAGATCGTGTTCATAGTGGTGTGCATAATCCTGCCCCTGCTCCAGATATGGCAGGCCCTGCTCTAGGGGCGCGGGCGGGAATCCGGTTACCCGGGTGGTGAAATAATGCGCGCGGACAGTCCCGGCCGGGCGGCTACGGGGCGGTCAGTAGGCGGTCTTCGAGTATGAGTCGATCAATCGATCGTACTCGCCGCACGCTTTCAGCTTTGCGAGTCCCGAGTTGAATTTTTCCCGGAGCTCGCGGCTTCTGTCGCCCCCTTTCAGGGGAAAGAGTATCCGGTAATCCCATCGTTCGAGGACCGTGGGATCGCAGGCGATCCGGGCTTTTTCCCCTTCGGTCAATTCGTTGTTCATGATGTAGGAGCCGACGTGGATGTCCTGGGAAAAAAGGTCGATCCGGCCGGAGGCAAGTTTCCTGAAGTTGAGCACCTCGCTCGGGACCAGTTCCAGCTCGAGGTCTACCCCCTCTTCCTTCGCCTGGGCGACCCAGGGGTAACTCGCCGAAATGAGCCCGCCTATGCGGTATTTTTTCAGGTCGGCCCAGGTTTTCCACTTAAAATCGATATCCTTTCGGTAAAAGAACACGGCTTTTCCGGAAATGATCACGTCGCCGAAGAGAAAGTCCGCCGCGCGCTCGGGAGTCTCTATCCACAGGATCGTCGCGTCGACCTCGTTTTCCTCGGCGCTTTTATAGGCCCTCAGCCAGGGGAGGAACGCCCAATCCACCGTAATGCCTTCCCGGGCGAAGGCTTCCTTGACCAAAAGGGAGGCGATACCGTAGGACGGCAAGTTTTCCGACGTATAGGGAGCCCATTCCCCGAGGGAGACGGTAATGCTTTCCGCCGGAACCGAGACAAGGCACAGGAGCAAAAAAGAGAGGGCAAGCGCAAGCCTTTTCTTCAAATCCATAGTTATAGGATAGGGTTTTCCTCCCGACTGTCAATTGGTCGAAGGCTTACGGGCCACCGCCTTTTTTTCAAAAAAAGTTGTACCGATTCCCCATCCTTTGATACACTGTAGAAAGGTTAATAATTATTGATATATATCAAATAAAGTGGAGGTTGTGGGCACATGAAACAAGTTTTCCGTTATATTGCCCTCGCCCTGCTTTTATTCCTGACGATCGGGTGCAGGCGGAACGAGACCCTGCCCTACGATATCTTCGGGAACGATTCGCCTCCGGTGAAATTGAACAAGGTTACCCTCACGGTGCTTTTACCCGGAAAAAAGAACCCCTCGGTGGACGAAGGCTTTGCCGCCATCGAGGCCGCGGCGGGCGACGCCCTGAACGTTCGCCTCCAGGCGATCTTCGTCGACGTCGACGCCTATCGGTTTCTCTCCGATTTGCCCAACCTGATGGAACGATACGGGTCCTGCGATCTCGTGTATATCGCCGGAATGAACGGGGCATTCCGTATGCCCGGGGGCGGCGACGCGATACGGCCGCTTTACGGGGCGGGGCTCCTCGCCGACATCACCGAGGCGTTCCCCCGCTACGCGCCCAATTTTTTCGCCCGGATGGACGAGGCTACCCTCGCGTCCTACAGGCGGGACGGCAAGATCCTCGCGATCCCCAATTACGTCATCCTCTCCGACCGCCCGACCGCCCTCGTCCGGGAAGACTTTTTCGACACGACGACCCTCGATACCGTCGACGGCCTGGAAGGCCTTGAAGCCTACCTCGACGCGGTCAAGCGGGACGAGGGCGATACGGTAACGCCCCTGGCGGTTTCCGAAGGCCTTTCCCTCATGTCGATATTCGCGAACGCCTACGGGTACGCGATCCTGGACGGGGAATTGGAACTGGCGTATCGGTGGGACGATCCGGACATGAAGATCCTGGCCTGGGAAGACGTTCCCGAAATGGGCGAGATCGCCCGTCGCGTCCAGTCCTGGTACCGGAAAGGCTACTTCAAGCGCAAGGAGTTCTACGCCAACCTGGGCCTTTTTATGGATACCCCCGGCTGGGGCGCCTGGATCGCCGGCCCCGATTCGGCCTTCGGCGTGAACGCCGCCCTCGCCGCGAAGGGACGGGACTTCCGCTATCTCGAATTTTCCCTGTTTCCCCGCGCCAGGGCGCAACGGCAGAATTCCTATTACGAGGGCTTCGCGATTCCGTCTTCGTCGAAGAATGCCGAGCGCGCCCTCATGTTCGTCGAGTGGGTTCACCAAAGCCAGGAACACTACGACCTTGTCCGTTACGGCATAAAGGGAAAGCATTACGACCTCGCGAAGGGCCGGCCGGTATTGCCCGCGGGCGTCGCGCTCGGGGACGCCTTTTACAACTGGCAAAGCGGTCCGCTCCTGGACGCCGACTTCGAGCGCCTTCCGGTCGGCGGCTCGCCGGGCGGGGGGCAGGCAGACCGGAACCCAAGCCTGCCGGCGGCGGAGTATCCGCCCCACGGGGCCTTTACCCTCGATAAAAAAGGCCTCCCCGGTTACTCCGTCCGCCGGAGTTACCGCAAGGGCCTGGACGAAATTCTCGCCCGGGGGGAGTACGACGGCGAAGCCCTGGCGGCATACCGGGGGAAACAGAAAGAGAACGGGCTGGACGCCCTTATCGCGGCGGCGCAAGCGCAGCTCAACGAATGGCGGGAGACCCATTAACCCATGAAAAAAGAAACGTACCTTCCCTGGCTTAAGCGGGCCCTCGTCGCGCTGGGCGCCATCGCCCTGATCGCGCTGGTTTCCAACAGCCGGTTCTTCATGCCCGCCGAGGAGGAAGCCCTCGCCCCTCCCCTTAAAAAGCCGGAACCGGTGACCTACGACACCTACGAAACCGCGTTGATCGACATCGAGAACACGCTCTCTTGCCGGGGATACTTTCAGGCCCGAAACGAGG
>QKCE01000145.1 GCA_003245785.1 Spirochaetales bacterium
CGAACAACCTCTCCGGCGACGAATACGGTATCCCGGCGGCAAGCGGCGTCGCGACAACGATATTGGACAACGCCAACGCCAACCTCGGCTTCGCCTCGCCGACGAACGACGGCATTACCCTGCGGTTCGCGGGCTGGAACACGAGCCCGGGCGGTTCGGGTACCTACTATGCCCCGGGCGGGACCATTGCGCTATCGGCCGACACGGCGCTATACGCCCAGTGGTCGGTTATCGGCGGGAAGGGTCCGGCGAATGGCCTCGTGTTTTACGACAAGGGCGATTACTCGAACGGATGGCGTTATCTCGAGGTTTACAACCCCGGAACGTCCGACGCGCTCGGCGCGCTGACGGATTACGGGACTATCAGTAACTACGGGACCGGTACCGCGATCGGGACCGGCAAGGCGAATACCGCCCTTTTCGCGGGCAGCGCGACCGGGGGCTCGGCATACGCCGCGGAAAACCTGACTGCCGGCGGCTATGACGACTGGTTCATTCCCTCCCTCGACGAGCTCGACGCCCTCCGGTCGAAGCTGTGGGTCGGCTTGTCCCTCGGCGGCTTTACCGGCGGGGCGAGTTACGCCACTTCCTCGGATTCCTCCTCGACCTATTGCATTTGGGCGCTGACCATGGGCGCGACGACCTATCAGACGACCGAGGGAATGGTCGCCACTACGTCTTACCGGTCCCGGCCGGTGCGCGCCTTCGCGGGAACGGGCGCGACCCGGGTCCTCGCCTACAGCGCGAACGGCGGTACCGGAAGCGTCTCCGACGCCTTCTTCTATCCGGACGGCTCGACGGCCGACGTTTCCGGCGGCTCGGCTCTGAGCCGGGCAGGGTACAATTTCAACGGCTGGAATACCAAGGCGAACGGAACCGGCATTTCGTACCTGACCGACGCGACCAGTACCCTCGACGACACCATAACCTTATCGGCCGACACGGTGCTTTACGCCCAATGGCTCGCCCCGGACGTATCGGATATCATTTCCGATATTTCTGACGGCGGGGACATCACGCTCACGAGCGCCATTACCGTCAACGACCTCGTCGCCATAGGCGACGCCGTGGCCGGCGCTTCCGGTCCCGTGACCTTGGACATGACCGGCGTTACCCTCACGGATTTCCCGACCTCCACCTTCAACGGATGCGCGCAGCTCACTTCCGTCACCCTCCCGAATACCCTAACGACGATCGACAATAACTGCTTTAACGGCTGTACCGCCCTCGCGAGCGTCACGATGGGAAACTCGGTTACTACGATCGGCGTCGGCGCCTTCCAGGACTGCACGCTCCTCTCCTCTATCAGCCTTCCCTCCTCGGTCACGAGTATAGGAAACAACGCGTTCGCGTCGACGGGCATGACGCTCACCGGCGGCACCTTTACCTGCGCGGCGACGACGCCCCCCGCCCTGGGGAGCAACGTGTTCGGCTCCATCGCCGGCTCTTTCTCGATAAAGGTACCCGCGGCATCGCTCTCGTTATACCAGTCGGCCTGGTCCGCGTATGTGCTTTATTTGAGTGGCTATTGAACCTGAGTTCAAAAGGGGCTTTAATTGTCGTACGGAGAAGTGAATGGAATACAAGGTAAAAAAGCCCCTCGTCGCGAAGCTCCTCGCCATCATCTCGCTGATAGTGCTTTTCTCCATCGGCTCGATAACGACGGCCGCGACCTTCTTCTTCGCGGAAGATACCCGAATCCGCTCCGAGGAAAGCAACCTTACCTTTAACCAGCTCATCTCCCAGGAAATGGAAAGCGGGGTTTCGTCCCTGAGGCTCGGGGCCCTCTCCCTTCTCGACACGCTCCGCGAGTCCGGGGGCAACCAAACCCGGGAAGAGATCGCCATAGGCAACTATTTCGACCGCAATCCCGTGTCCGTCTGGGTCTGCGTCCCCGGCTCCCGGCGCGTGGCGAACGAAAAATTCCTCGAAGCCTGGGGCATTGACCCGTCGGTCCCGGACGCGATGCTCGAGGCGAGAAACGAATACGTGGAGCGCGCGCGGGCGGGGGAGTCCATCCTGGCGAACGCCACCCCCTGGCTCGGCATTCCCTCGGCCGCCCTCTTCGTTCCCTACCGCGATTTCGGCGCCGAGGACGCGCTGGTTATCCTCTTTTCCAGCGAGCGCCTGCAGGGCCTCGTGCAGACCAAGTCGGAGAACCGGTCCTACGCGGTCGCCCGGGACGGCGAGCTCATCGCCTCCCCGGACGCGGATCTCCTCGCCCGGGGCGAGAACCGGGACGGCGAGAAAATCGTTCGGGCTTTCATGGACGGCCAGGAAGACAACATGCAGTTCCGCTACGTCGGGACGGACGGCGTCGAGTACATCGGCGCCTTTCGCGCGATAAGCCTCGGCTCCTTCGCGGTCGTCACGACGATCCCGGTCAGTACCCTCTACGCCGGGGCGGTGGTCATCGCCCGCCGTAACCTCTATATAACCGGCATCGTTCTGCTTCTCTCGTTCCTCATCGTGTGGTTCTTCGCCCGCTCGATGAGCCGCCCCGTCATCTCCCTGGTGGGAGCGGCGAAGCAGATAGAGGCCGGCAAGTTCGACCTGGATATCGTGCCCACGACCCATGACGAGCTCGGGCTCCTGACCGAGAGCTTCATCCAGATGGGCAAGGGCCTTTCCGAGCGCGAGCGGATCAAGGAAACCTTCGGCAAGTTCGTGAACAAGGATATCGTCGAGCAGGCCATCGCGGGAGGCCTTTCCCTCGGCGGCGTGCGGCGGACCGCGACCATCATGTTCTCTGACATCCGGGGCTTTACCGCCATCAGCGAGAGCCTCCCCCCGGAAGGCGTCGTGGAAATGCTCAACGGCTACATGACCCGCATGGTCGGGTGCATCGAGAAAACCCGCGGGACCGTCGACAAGTTCATCGGCGACGCGATCATGGCCGTGTGGGGGGCGCCGGTGACCAAGGGAACCCCCGCGGAGGACGCTTTCGAGTGCGTGCTGTCCATGCTCCTCATGCGCAAGGTCCTCCGCGAATTCAACCAGGACCGCGGCGGGCCCGACAGGCCGATCATCCGGATCGGCTGCGGCGCGAATACCGGCGACTGCCTCGCGGGGCAGATCGGCTCGACCGAGCGCATGGAGTACACGGTTATCGGCGACGCGGTGAACCTCGCGAGCCGCATCGAGGCGCTCAACAAGCCCTTCGCGACGGACATCCTCATCTCGGAAAATACCTATCGCCTGATCGGCGACCGCCTGGTCGTCGAGCCCATGCCCTCTATCAAGGTGAAGGGAAAGAAGGATCCCCTCCATATTTACGCGGTCGTCAACGTGCGGGGCGTGAAGGGTCCCCGAACCCTCGCCGAGGTTCGCGACTATCTCGGCATGGCTCCCCCCGGGAAACTCGAGGCTCCGGAAGAAGAACACGAGCGAAAGTATGAAATTCTCGAAAGTTGACCTCGCCGTCTCGGCCGTCGTCGTCCTCCTTTCCGGGGCCCTGGTCTTCCTCTATTCCAGCGACGTATACGGGGTCCGCGCCCGAAAGGACGGCGTCCGCATAGGCAGCGTGGAATTCCGCAAGAACGTCTCGACGAAGCGCGCCGCCGACGATCCCCGCTGGGAGCGCATCGGCGACGCGTCGGCGGTATACGACGGGGACACCATCCGCACGGGGGGTCTCGCCGAGACCCGGATCCGGCTCACCGACGGAACCGTCATCACGGTTTACGAAAACAGCATGGTCCGGCTTGACCTCACGAAGGAATCCCAGTCCTTCGAGCTTTCCGGCGGCACGGTCCACGTGGAAGGGGGCGACGAGTCCTCCGCGACGAAACGCGTCATCAAGACCGCGAACTCCACGGTAACCCTCGCCCCGAATTCCGGAGCGTCCCTCAGCCTGAACGAGGAGGGGCTTTCCCTCGGCGTCAGCTCCGGGACCGCGACCCTCGCCTCGGCCTCGGGCGCCGTCGCCGAGGTCGCCTCCAACGAGGAAGCCAGGCTCGGTCCCGCGGCCGCGGCGCCCGAGGTAATAGCGCGGGAACTCACCGCGGACTCGCCCGCGGAGGGAAGCCGGTTCCTCGCCCTGGGAGATTCGGCCGGCGGCGCGGTCTCATTCTCCGGCACCGCCCCCGGCGGAACCGCGGCGGTGTCCCTCGAGGTATCGAGAGGCGGCGAATTCGGCGCGTCGGCGCTCCGCGTTCCCGCCGAACGGTTCGCCGACGGGACACTCTCGGCCACGGCGAAACTCGCGGGCGGCGACTGGACCTGGCGTTTCGTCGCCGCCGACGGCGGCCTCTCCCCGAGCCGAAGGCTTTCCCTCGCGGTCTCGGGCCCCCCGGACCTGCGGTGGCCCCGGGACGGCGACGAGGTCACGTACCGCTCCTCCGTTCCCCCCATACGCTTCGACTGGGCCTCGGTCCCCGAGGCCGCCTCCTATACCCTGCAGCTGTCGCGGGACGGCTCGACGATAGAGCGGGAAGCCGTATCCCGCGGCACTACCGCGACCGTGACGGACCTCGCGGCGGGTGACTGGCGCTGGCGCGTCGTGCCCGTCTATTCGATCCCCGCCCTCTCCGACCCGGTGCCGTCCCCCTTCCGCGTCCTGACCGTCCGCGAATCCCCCGCCATGGAAGCCCCCGTGCCCGTCTCCCCGGCGGATGGCGCCCGGTACGAAGTCGGTCCCCGGGCCGCCTCGACCGGCGGCGCCCAGGGCTCGGCGGGGTCCCGGACCGTCGTGTTCAGCTGGCGGGCCGAGGCGGAAGCGGCCTCCTATACGGTCAGCCTGTACCGGGAAAAAGGCGACCGGACGCCGGCCTCCGCCTACGAAACCGCCCGTCCTTCCCTCGTCCTTGAGCGGGATTCCGACCCCCTCCTCGCCGCCAGGGGAACGAAATACTGGACCGTCAGCTGGAACGACGCCGACGGGACGGCCTCGCCCCAAAGCGTCCCCCGTTCGCTCGAGGGCTTCGAGCAGGATTGGTCCCTGAGCGCGAGCTTTCCCCCCGAGGGCTATTCGGCCTCGGAGTCCCTGGTGCCCAGCACCCGCTTCGTGTGGAAAAAGTCCTTCGACGCCGCGGTCAGCTTCGAGCTTTCGCCCAAGGCCGACTTCTCGCAGCTGGCCTACCGCGGCGAAACGGCGGCTTCGAGCCTTCTCGGCATCGACTGCGCGCCGGGCGAATGGTACTGGCGCGTCGTCGCCCGCTCGGGGGACGGAAGCGTCCTCTCGGCCACCGAAGTCCGCCGCTTCGTCGTGCTCGCTTCCCTGGAAGCGCCGGTCCTCGGGAAGCCGTTGCCGGGCTCGGAAGTTTCCGTCGTCGCGGGCCAGAAAACCCGTTTCTCCTGGGAGGCCGTCCCGCGGGCGGAATACTACACCCTCAAGCTGTACCCGGTTTCCGGCGCGGGCCGCGTGGCCTACGCCTCCGGTTATCTCGAAACCCCCGAATGCGAGGTAGCCCTCGACGCCCTCCCGGGGGGAGAGTACCGCGCGGAGCTCCAGGCCTTCGAAAAATCCGGGGCCCTGACCACCGGCATCGTCGGCGCGGTCGGTTCCGCGAAGTTTACCCTCCTCACCCCCCTCCGGCCCCTCACGGGCCTGAGGCCCGCGGCCGGTACGGCCTACGACGGGCTACGGGCGCTTCGAGAGGGCGTAACCCTCTCCTGGACGGCCCCCAGCGTCCCGGACCGACTCACCCTTCGGGTTACCCGGAACGGGAAGGCCTGGGGCGAACCAATCCGCGTTAATCCGGCCCAAACCTCGATCAAGCTCGCCCGCCCCCCGGAAGGCTCCTACTCCTGGCGGCTCGAGGCGTTCTCCGGGGACAGCGACCTTTCCCCGGCGGCGGGCGGCTCCTTCACCGTGAGGCGAATCCCGAACCTGCCCGCCCCGTTGCCGACGAGCCCCGAGGCCGGCGCGGTAATCGATTACGCCTTCCTGTCCAAAAACCGCAACATCCGTTTCGAGTGGGAACCGGTGGCCGGGGCGACCGATTATACCCTGTCGATTTACCGCGCCGGCTCCACGACCCCCGTCCTCTCCCTCGAGGGAATTCGGGGAACCTCCCGCGCCGTCACGGAACTCCAGGTCCTGGACCGGGGCAGCTTCTCCTGGACCGTCGCCGCCATGAACCACGGCCCGGAGGGTACGCTGGACCAGGTCGGTCTTGCCGCGACCGGCGCCTTCACGATCGAACTGCCCCAGCTCGTCTCCCCGGAACTCAAGATCAAGGGCGTGCAGTATGGGCAATAAGCGCCTCGCCGCCCTGTCGACGCTCCTCTCCTTCGCCCTCGCCCTCGGCGCGCCCCTCCTTGCCCAGGAAGCCCCGCAGACCCAGACGGTTTCCTGGGACCCCGTGAACTTTGCCCTCGAATACCGCCTCGAGATCCAGGATTCCCTGGGGGCGACGGTGCATGACGAAACGACGGCGGAAACGAGCCAGACCTTCAGCCTTCCCCCGGGGAATTACCGCTACCGGATAACGGCGTACAACGTCCTCGCCCGGCCCGAAATAACCGGGGAGTGGGCGGACCTCACGATCCTTTCGCCCGAGCTGGCGGCGGTATCCCCGCAAAGGCCAACGCAGGCCGAGACGGGGCAACCCGGGCCAAAAGCCGCCGAAACGGAACCGGTCGGGACGCCCCCCGCCGAAGCCGCGCGGGACAAAACCGGCGAGAAAGCGGAAGTCGCGAAAAAGCCCCCCGTGACGAGATCCGGCGTCCGGGAAACCACCGTCTCCCTCGCTTGGGTCCCCTCGGTTCCCCTGCTCGACGAATGGTACGCGGGACTCTGGCAGGAAGCCCTTTACCCCGTCGGCCTCGCCGCGAGGGCGACGGCGGACCTCCTCGTCTTCGGGCCCCACGCGATCGGGCTCCGGGCCGGCGCGGGCTGGAACCTGCAATCCACGGACATAGAGGGGCTCGCCCTCTCCTTCGAGTATCGGCTCGTCGACCTCTCGCTCTATTACTCCCGGCGAATCCTCCCCCGGCTCGACCTATCCGGCGGGGCCGGCGGCGGCATCGCCTGGTCCTGGGCCACCATGTCGAGCGACGCGATCCCCGCGCGGGAAGCGGCCTCCATGGATCCCTCGGTCAACGCCTTCCTCGAGGCCCGCTGGCTTTTCACGGAACACCTCGGCGTCTCGGCGGGACTTTCCTTCGTCGCCGTCCTCTACGGCGGGCAAACCGCGGGGTGGCTCGCGCCGAATCTTTCGGGGTGCTGGAAATTTTAAGAAACCAAAGACGAGGCAGAAAGTCCCCGCGGGGCGGAAGTCCCCCTTCGGAGCCCCTCAAGGGCGGGCGTCGCGTCGCGCGAAATCTTTCGGGGATAGGCCGCGCCGTCATGGCCGCCCCCGTTCCCGCGAATCGGCCCGGATCGGCTGGATGGCGCTGGAAGGGGCATGAAAAAAGCCGCGCTCCCCGCGCGGCCTTCCTTTCCCGAAATGGCGTTATCGGTTATTCAATGGGTGGTAAGGGCTACGTTCAGGCCCAGGTAATAAATCGCCAGCATGTGATCCTCGGACCATTCAGGCACCATGAACCCCATAATGCCGCCCCCGAGCCTCAGGGCATCGCCAGCCCGGAACCACAGGGACAGGTCCGGAATGAACACCTGCCCCGTGTCGACGTTGTTGAATAGCCCGAAGACGCCGAAGAGTCCGCCCCCGACCTGGCCCACCACGGTCATTTTCCAGAAGTCCTTCTCCACGTACAGGTTCGGCCACCAAATCGACTCGAGGATGAAGGTATAGATCCTGACGCCCGCCCCCCATCTCCAGGTTTCGAAGGGCATCTGGTAATACACGTCCGCGTGGGGAAACGGAATGATGTGGGATGTCAGGAAGTCGTTGACTTCGGCGCTCGATTCGGCGCCCGAGGCGGAAAGCCCCCCAAGCCCGAAGGGAACGTTGAAGCCCAGGTCGATTCGCACCTCGGCGAGGGCCGGAGAGAGGAGACCGATGCTCAAAACAAATCCCGCAAGTACTCGTTTAAACATATGCTACCTCCTTACCCCAAAGTATAGGCCAATCGCGCGATACGTGCCGGTTATGGGAAAAAGTTTCCCCGGGCGGGCTTCAGCCGAGAATGGGCGCGTATAAGGGTTCGGAAATATTTCATATATTGAGAATCTCCAAAAGGGTGATATACTCGCTACATGCGGCAAACTCGTATGTCTCGTTTTTCGTCGGCCCTTTCCGTTCTGGCGGTAATGTCGGTTTTTTGGGGCTGTGACAATCCCCTTAACCGGGCCATCCTCGATCGTGACGCCCGGGCCATAACACCGGAAATTTCCGTTACGGTAACGGAAACGGCGTCGTCCCTCTCGTCCTCCCTGGCGAACGGCGGGATTATCGATCTCGGCCAAATTTGCGTGCGGGAGAACAGGGTTCTTACCCTTCGGGTCAGGAACGGCGGCCGCACGGACCTGGTCATTCCTTCTTCCGGCCTTAAATTCGCGCTGGCCGACGGAACGGAAGAAGGCACGCTCGCCGCGACGGGTTTTTCGGGCCTCACGGTCGGACCCGGCGAGAGCTCCGAAATCGACCTCGCGTTTACCGCGGAGACCCTCGGTGCCAAGGCTGCGACGCTTACCCTATACAGTAACGATTACGACCATCCTACTTTCACCCAGACGTTCAAAGCCACCGGGGCCATTCTCCCACCCACCTTTAATCTGGCAGGCGGGACCTACCGAACGGATCAAAGCCTCACCATATCGAGCGGCACGCCGGATGCGGTCATTTACTACACCATGAACAACACGGCGCCGACCGCCTCGTCGACCGAATACGTTGGCTGCATCGACATTTCGGGAGACGGCAATAGCTATATCGTGCGCGCCATAGCGTACGTGGGAGGTTCCCTTTCTGACGAAGCAGTTTTCCAGTGTACCATCGATAGCGACGCCCCCGACGCCCCCTCAGGGCTCCTCGTGACGGTGCCTTCCGGGAGCACCGGGTACACCCGACTGGACCTGAGCTGGACCGCCGTGAGCGGGGCCACCTCCTATACCGTTTACAGGGATACGAGCAACGCGGGCGCGTTCGCGACCTCCTTTTCCG
>QKCE01000191.1 GCA_003245785.1 Spirochaetales bacterium
GTACCGCGGCGCGTTTCCCGACTTGTAGGAACCGTCATGCTCCTCGTCCAGGATAACGAGCCCGAGGTCCGGGATGGGGGCGAAGATGGCGCTGCGGGCGCCGACCACGATGCGCGCCTCACGGCGGCGGATCCTCATCCACTCGGAAAGTTTTTTGCTGCCCGTGAGCCCGGAATGGAGCACCGCGGCGCGGCTCCCGAACCGGGCGGTAACCGCGTCGATTACCTGGTGGGTGAGCGCGATCTCCGGCACGAGATAGATTACGCCCTTGCCCCGGTCAAGGGCGGCTTCGGCGGCCTGGAGGAAAACCTCGGTCTTGCCCGAACCGGTCACGCCGTAGAGATAGACCGGCCCTTCCCCCTCGAGAATGCCTTCGACGGCCAGTTTCTGCTCCCCGGAAAGGGCGACCGGCTCGGGGGCGACCTCGAAATCGTCCAAATCCGCCCCGGTTCCCGCGTTCTCCCTCTTCCCCGAAGGCAGCATCGCCGAGAGCGCCTCGCCCTCGGAACAAAGATAAAACGAGGACATCCAGCGGGCGAGGGCGACCTGTTCCGGCCCGTACAGGGCCTCCTTGTCGACGACCCGCCGCACCGGCTTGATCTCCGCCTCGGGCACGGGAAAGCCTTCCGGCAGGGAATCCCGGGAACCGGTCACGAAACCGATGAGGGTCCGGGCGCCGAAGGGAACTTCCACCCGCTTTCCGAGGAAATCCTCGGCGGGAGAGGGATTGGCATAGGTAAAGGTCCTGAAAACGGGAACGTTGAGGACGACGTCGAGCCAGCGGCCGCCCATGGCTACAGCCCGGTACGGGAACCGGAGAGGGCGTCGAGCCGGCTCCGGAATTCCTTCAGGTCTTCCCAGGCGGGCCGCTTGAGGGTTTCGTCCCTGAGGAGGGCGCTGGGATGGTAGGTCGGAAGCACGGGAATGCCGTTATGTTCGTGCCAGGAACCCCGGAGGCGGTTTATGCCTTCGGAGGTGGAAAGGAGGTTTTGCGCCGCCGTTCGTCCGAGGGCCAGGATAGCCACCGGGCTCACCATCTCGATCTGTGCGTCCAGGAAATGGCGGCACGCGGCGGCTTCCTCGGGCGCGGGTTCCCGGTTTTGGGGGGGGCGACATTTGACGACGTTGGCGATATAGCAATTGGTGTCCCGTGAAAGGCCGATGGCGTCGAGCATCCTGTCGAGGAGCTGGCCCGCCCGTCCCACGAAGGGCCTGCCGCTCGCGTCCTCGTCGGCGCCGGGGCCCTCGCCGATTACCATGACCGGGGCTTGACCGCGGTCCGCCGGTCCTTCCCCCGGCACGGCATTCGCGCGCGTCGCGGCGAGGGGGCATGCCGCGCAGGCCGCGACGGCCGCGGAAAGTTCGCCGAGATCGCGGAATTCCGCCGGTTTCGGCGCGGGATCGTCCCGGAAATCGGGGACTGGACGCCGGGTCCGGAATCCGTCGATCGATCCCTCGGCGGCGGCGAGCAATTCGTAGAGCGTGCGTTTATCGTCGGCGGTCATGACGCCCTACTATAACAGGTATTCCATCATCCTTCAATAACGTGTTATAATTGTCGAAACTGCATCGTCGCAATGGGGCTTCACCAGATGAAAATCGTCATGTTCACCGATGCGTATTGGCCGAGGGTAAACGGGGTCACCGTTTCCGTCGAGACCTTCTCGCGCGCCCTTATAAAAGCCGGCCACCAGGTGGTCATAATCTGCTCTTTTTACCCGGAAAGCCAGGCGGTTGAACGGATGTCGAACCCGGTAATGGACCGCAGGGACAGTACGGACGACCCCGTGGTCATCCGCGTCCCCTCGTATCCCCTCCCGATATCGAAGGAAGACCGTCTCGCGAAATTCCACAAATGGTTTTGGGTATCAAAGCAGCTCAACGCCTTCGACCCCGACATCGTCCACGTCAATTCCGAATTCATAATCGGTGAGTTCGGGTTTTATTACGCCAAGCTCCATAACCTGCCGGTCGTGTACACCTTCCATACCCTCTGGGAGGATTACATCACCTACTACATCCCCTACGCGCCGGAATTCTTCCTGAGGTTCCTCGCGCGCCGGGTGGTTAAGCACATGGCGAAACGGGCGGACGCCATAATCGCGCCGACCGAGCAAATCCGGGCCGTGCTGAACCGTTACAAGGTTAAAAAACCGGCCCATCTCCTGCCCACGGGAATCGATCCCGTACTCTTTACCCATCCCGAGGAAGAATACGCAGGATTCAGGGATTCCTTCGAGGCCAAGTACCCGGTCATTCGGGGGAAGAGGGTGCTTTTATTCGCGGGCAGGATCGGGAAAGAGAAGAATTTGTCCTTCCTGCTTTCCTGCATGCCGGATATATTCGGGAAGCACGGCGATACCGCCCTCGTTATCGCGGGAAACGGCCCGGAACTACAGCTGTTCATCGAGGAGGCGGAGAAACTCGGCATCGCGGATCGCTGCGTCTTCACGGGATATCTCGACCGGAAGGATCTGGCCCTTCTTTACGGCATGGCCCACGTATTTACCTTCCCGTCGCTCACGGAAACCCAGGGCCTGGTCACGGTGGAATCCATGCTGTCCGGCACCCCGGTGGTCGCCATCGGCGCGATGGGAACGCTCACGGTCATGGGGGGCGACCATGGCGGCTTCATGGTGAAGAACGACCGGCGTGAATTCACCGACAGGGTACTGGACCTCCTCGAGGACGACCGCCTGTACGAGGTGAAATCCGCCGAGGCCGTCGAGCACGGCCAGCGCTGGACCATCGACCGAATGACCGACAAGCTGGAATCGATTTACCGGGAATGCCTCGATCAATGAAGCAAAAGATAGCCTTTCTTTACCTTAATACCGGGGGCGGCCACGTGGCGCCCGCCAAGGCCCTGGCCGGGCGGATCGCCGCCCTGTACCCGGACAGCGAAACGGTCCTATTCAACGGCTTCGACAGGCGGCAGTGGATCGCCCGCGGAATTTTCGAGGAAGGCTACCGGATAACCTCGAATTATTTCGAGCCCGGGTACGTGCTCTTCTATCAGGTCACGTCGATCCCCCAAAATATCAGGACGGGCAATTACTTCGTCTCCCTGAAGGGCTTGCCGCGGCTGGTCAAATTCCTGCGGGACGAGGGCATCACCAAGGTGGTTTGCCTTCACGAGGTACTGATCATCATGGCCCGCAGGGCGATTGACCGGGTAAATCCCGCGATTCGCCTCGTGACGCTGGTAACTGACCCCTTCACCGCACACCCCCTCTGGTTTTACGAGAAGAACCTCGACCTCGTGGTGTTTTCCGAAAAACTTCGCCGGGTCGCCGTAGAGCGCCACGGTTTTCCCGCAGAGCGGCTTCACGTCTTTCCGTTTATCCTCAATCCCGTATACGACGCGCGTTACGGCCCCGCGGCGATAGGGGAGGCGCGGCGTCGCCTGGGAATACCCGAGGGAAAAAAGGTGATTCTCGTCGCCGGCGGGGGCGAGGGCCTCCGCGGTGCCGAGCGTATCGTAAGGCGCTTCGTGTCCCTTGGACGCGAGGAGTACCTCGTCGTGGTCTGCGGTAGAAACCGGCTGCTCCGGCGACAAACGAGGCTGATCGCGGAACGGGCCAGCGCTTCCAACGTGCTCGTGTTCGGTTTCGTCGACTTCATGCCCGACCTTCTGAATATCGCCGACGCGGTTATCACCAAGGCCGGCGCCTCGACGGTGCTCGAGGTTCTCGCCACGGGTAAACCCGCGATTTTTTCGACCTATATCCGGGGGCAGGAGCTCGGCAACGTGCTCTACGCCGTCCACAACGGGGTGGCTTGGTATATCCGTAAACCCCGGGAAATCCTCGAAAAAGCCTTCGAACTGACCGGCGACGAAACCCTGCGCGACGAAATCCGCAAGCGGATCGACGGGCTCGGGATCAGGAACGGGCTCGAGGAAATGGCCGCGTTCATTCACGACCTGTAGGCGATCGGCCGGGTAGCGGACTTCAAGGAGGTTCACGTTGAAGGCTCAACGTTCCGTCAAATCAACCATCGCGTCCCTCGCGCTGCTCGCGTCGCTTTCCCCCGCCTTCCCCGATGACGGCGATTACGCGCTGCCCGGGGCGGCTCTCGTGGAGACGAACTCCCGAATATACGACGCGATCGACTACCTTTCGATTCTTTCGGGCGGCACGACCCTTCTCGTAAGTACCCCCGCCTCGGTAAACGAAATACTCGCCGCCCTCGAGGGCTTGGGTTTCGACGGCTCCGGCGAGGGAAATTCGCCGGGAAGCCCGCTCCCGTCCCTCGAGGCTTCGATTCGCGAACGCCTCGCCGGCGACGCGCCCCTGTTTACCAGCGGGACGGGCCAGGGACGCGCCGGGTTTTTCGTGAATCCCTCGGTTCGGCTTGCCGCGTCCCTTCCCCTCGATACGGACGCTCTTCTCGACGCCGACCTACTCGGGCTCTATAACGAGGCGGGGCCGGCCCTGACCGTTCCCCTGGCGATTACCTTCGGCGACTGGTTCGCCTGCCGCTCCGAGTTTACGGCGGGAAAGGGCTTTTGGGCCTCCGTTACCGATGGCGCATGGACTAACCTGCCCTTGACCGCCGACGAGGCGGACCTTAACGTGCCGTCCACGGCGTGGCTTTCGGCCGGGAACCGGGCGTTTACCCTCGCCGTGGGCCGCGGCCCGGTTTCCATGGGAAAAACCCTGTCGGGAAGCATGGTATTCTCGGATTCCTACGATCGCCCCGACTGGGCCTATCTCGCGTTCCATGCGCCGGCCGTGCGCCTCTCCCTCATGCCGGTGGAACTTGCCCCGGACCGGTATTTCTATTTTCACGGACTGGCGCTCAAGCCCCTGAAGAACCTTTCCATCAGTCTCACGGAGGCCGCGTCGGTCAACGCGCCCATGGACCTCCGTTACCTCAACCCGACTATGATCTATCACAATTACGCCGGCTGGAAGGACGGGGATGCCTACGGCACCGACGGCAGCCCCGTGGGGACCCAGTTCGGCGCGCAGATAGAATGGGTGCCCGTCGCCGGGCTCAAGCTATACGGCCAATACGCGATGAACCAGTTTCAGACCGGTTACGAGCTTTCGGAATACACCGACACCGCGTCGTATATCCCCAATTCCCTCGGGGGACTCGCGGGAGCCGAGGCGGTAAGGCCTGCCTGGGACGGATTCCTCGTGGTGACCGTCGAAGGGCTCTACTCGAATCCCTGGCTTTATATCATGGAAAACCGCTCGATAAGCTATACCTGGGAACGTCGGGAGCTCGTCGCTCCGGCCGGGCATACGACGGACTGGATCCGCGGGTGGACCGGAAACCCCTACGGGCCGGACACGGTTTCCGCCGCAATCGACGTCAAGTACGATATTCCCTTTTCGCACCGGCTCGGCTTTACCTGGAGAATCGTGGCGCAGGGCGAGAACGGCGCGGATTTCCTGGCGAATCTCGACGATTCGTCCTCGGACGAGTGGTATCCGACGAACCTCGCCCAGGCAACCATCGAGACTCCTTCGGGCAGGATGACCGTTCAGCACTCCTTCAGGCTCTCCGCCCTCGCGTCCATTACGCCCTCACTTGAGGCGGAATGCAATCTGGATTATTATTTATTCGTGGGCGCCAGGGAAGCGGGTTCATTCCTCGCGTCCCTCGCGCTCGACTGGAAATTACGCTGATGCCCCGGTATAGGGGCAAGAAGCGCCGCATGACAATAAACGGAACAGGGGTATTCATGAAACTTTTCAAACTCGCCGCGGTACTGACGCTGGTTTTCGCCACGGCCTTCGCCTTCGGCCAGGTCGCTGCGGACCCGCTCGACTATTTTTACGACGACCTGGAGGTCTGGGAGGCTTCCGGCATCGTAAACAACCTGCCCGCCGCGCGGCCCTATCCGCTCCCCCTCGTGAAGACGATACTCCAAACGGTTCTGGAGCGCGGCGACGCGACCCAGCGACGCATCGCCCAGTCCCATTTTGACCGCTTTTTCGGCCGGATACTCACCTGGGGATACAAGGCGGAGCTCGCGACGGACACCCCCACGGGCCGCCGCGAAATGGATATCTCCCTCTCGTTCGACTTCAACCTCCCGATCGAGGAATACGTGACCGCCAGCGTCTCGGTGGACGGCTGGGCTACGAACAAGCTCCCCGACATGGAGGTCCAGCCCGCGTGGAAGGGCTCTTCCCGGGACATCATCGAGGACAACGCGAAGGTCGGTCCCTTCTGGATCCTGCCCTCGGTCAACTCCTCCGTCGCGGTGGGTACGGACGAATATTACCTAAACCTGGGGCTCATGCGCGGGTCCTTCGGCCCCTTCCGCAACGGCACTATCGTGGGAGAGCAGGCGCTCCACAGCGGGCAGTACAACTTCGCGGCGAACAAGGAGAAATGGGGCTTCAACCTTTCGCTTTACGGGATTTCCGCGACGGACGGCGAGGGCGAAACGGTCGCCCCCGAGAAATACGTGTCGGTGCACACCATTGAATGGCGCCCCCTTTCGTGGTTCAATATCTCGATCCTCGAATCGATAGTATACGGCAACCGCTTCGAGCCCATGTATATCCTGCCCCTTTCGCCCTACATGATCAGCCAGGGCAACACGGGTTTCGTGGACAACAGCTGGCTTGGCGGAATGTTCACGGTGAAGCCCCTGGAGGGACTCCGGATCGACGGGACGCTCTATGCCGACGACCTCAGCTTCAACGATATCGCCCACCTGAAGTTCGACACGAAATGGCGCCTCGCCGGCCAGATCGGCGCGAAGTACGCGCCGAGGAAATCGGGGATTTTCACCCTCGTCGATCTCGATTACACGATGGTTACGCCTTATACCTATTCCCATAAGAACGGCGAAGACCTCGACATGGAGGCGATCAATTACCAGAATTACACCCATTACGGCCAGAATTTCGGCGCCGCCCTTGACCCGAACTCCGACAAGGTTAACCTTCGCCTGAAGCTTCGCCCCCTGGAGGACGTGGATTTCGACATCGTGGGCATACTTATCCGGCACGGTAACGTAAACGAAAACATCGAGTCGAAATGGGCAAACGAGTACGTGTCGAACCCGGACAATAAATACAACACGAGCGGCACGATTCTCAATTCCTCGGGTTCGGAAGTGGGGCACGCCTACAATTACAGCACGCCCCTCCTTACCCAGGATCACGTGCAGTACATTTGGCAGACCGGCTTCGACGCCCTCTGCCGCCTCCCGATCCTCAAGACCGGGGGCTATATCGTGTTCCGCCTCGGGTATCGCTTCGAGTACCTGACCTACCCGGGAATCAATGAGCAGGTTTATTATTTCGACTCGGGTAACTTCGTGGATCCCGATAATCCGACGGACGCGGAACTTGAAGCCGCGACGAAGGCTCAGCACGACGCCTGGGTCGAGGGTCTCGGCAATCCCGTCATGAACAACTACATCCGCGCGGGCTTCGAATACCACTACTGAGACAGCTTCCCGCCATCTAAAAGACCCCTGACGCGTTCATCGACGCTTCAGGGGTCTTATTTTGTTTATCGCGTTTCGCGCTCTATGCCCGGGATGGGCGAAGCACGGGCAATTCGGGCGTCAGCTCACTCCTCTTCCTCCTCCGGGGCGCGTACCACGCCTCCCCAGAGCACCTTCGGGTAAATCACGATGCCGAGTTTCTTCTCGATGCGGGAGAGCTTCCGAAGCTCTATCTCGTCGCCAAAGACCGCGTTGATCCCCGACTTTCCCGCCCGGGCGGTACGGCCGGCCCGGTGGATGAAGAAGTCCTCGTTTTCGTTCACGTCGAGCTGGATCACGTGGGTCACGTCCGGGATATCGAGTCCCCGGGCCGCGAGATCGCTCGTGACGAGGACGCGGATACGCCCCGCCTTGAAATCGTCTATCGCCTTTTTGCGGCCCACCTTGTCCAGCTTGGCGTGGAGTCCCGCGCATTCCACGTGACGGTGCGCCAGGCGTGAGGCGATGTTTTCCACCTGCCCGGCGATGGCCGTGAACACCAGGGCCTTGCCGGGATTCTCCGCGACCAGGAACTTTCTCAGGGTCTCTATCTTGTCGCGGCCCTCGCTGAAGAAGGCCCAATGCTCGATCTTGCGCTTGAGCACGTCTTCCGGGGGAAGGTCCAGGTTTACGACCGACCGGTCAGACCCGTCGGTGTTTTTGGGGAGCATCGACGCGAGCAGGTTCGCGTGGTACCGGCTGAGCGTGGCGGAACAGGCGGCGTACTGGGCTTCCCGGGGGAGCACGGAAAGGAGTTCCCGGAGCATGTCCCGCATCTCGGGGGCGAGCATGCGATCCGTCTCGTCGAGCACTACCATGCGGATTCTCGATTGGTGGAGCTTTTTGAGCCGGATGAGTTCCAACAATCTCGCCGGGCCGCCCACTAGGACCGCGGGCTTGGACTTGAGCAATTCCAGCTGCCGCTTGAGCGGGGCCCCTCCTATGCAAAGGCCCGCGCCGCCCTCTATTCCCGCCGCCTTGGCGAGGGTACCTGCCTCGCCCTTTATTTGCGAAGCGAGCTCGTGGGTCGGCGCGACGACGAGCATCCAGGGAGAGCCCCTTTCGTCGGATTCCAGGTAACGCGTCAGACCGGGCAGGAGGTAGCAAAAGGTCTTTCCCGTTCCGGTTTCGGAACGGAAGAACGCGCTGGAGCCGGAGGAGAGTATGGGAATCACCTCGGTTTGGACTTTCGTAGGCACGGAAATACCCCGGGACGCCAGGTGATCCACGAGGACCGGCGCGAGGGAAAGATCGGAAAAGCTATTCATTCGGGCAGGATAGCACAATGGAATGAAAAGTGCTATAATTTCGGGTACCACAGCCCAAGATACGGAGGAGATTCTTTGAAAGTCGGCATCAACACCTTCGGTTGCGACCATGGGCGTTCGGGAATCGGTTCGTATATCCATTCCCTCGTGAGAAACCTGCCCGATTCAGGGCACACGGTGGAATTGTTCGGTCCCGAGCTTGATCGTTTTACGTACAATTCAGGCCTCGATTCGGTGGAATATTCCGGGTTGGCCGTATCAGACAGCATTCTCGCCGAGCGAAGCTGGCACCTTACCGGGTATCCCTCCTTCGTGCGCAAGCGAAAGTTCGACGCGGTACTTTTTCCCGCCGGCATCAGGCTCCTTCCACTCAAATTCGAGGCCACCCCGGTCGTGGTAATACAGGAAATCCTCTCGGACGTCTACCGCAATTCCGACCAGGGGCTACTGACCGGCCTTTTCAAGATGCAGCTCAAAAAGGTTCCCTCGGTCATCGCGGCGAGCGGTTTCATTCGGGACGATCTCGTGCGCCTGGGGATCCCGGAATCCAGGATCAGGGTCATCTACAACGGGATCGATACGGGCCTGTTTTACCCGCACCCCCAGTCGAACAACGAGGCGGTGCTCATCCATCCATTCTCGATCCGCCGCCCGTACATCATTTACGCGTCCCGCGTGGCGTACCCGACGAAATGCCACGTGGAACTCATCCGGGCCTTCGAGATCTTCAAAAAACGGACCGGGGCCTCCCACAGGCTCGTCATCGCCGGGGCCGACGGCAGTAACGCGGAAATCGTCCACCGGGAGGTCATCAAGTCCCCCGTTTCGTCGGATATCCTCCTGACCGGGTATTTCCCCCATCAAAGCCTTCCGGAGCTCTACTCGGCCGCCGACGCTTGCGTGTTCCCCGCCGCCTCGGAAGGGGTGGGGTTGCCGGTTCTCGAGGCCATGGCCTGCGGAATCCCCGTGGCCTGCGCGTCCTCGGGGGCGCTTCCCGAGATGGCGGGGGACGGCGCCCTCTTTTTCGACCAGGCGGACCCGGACGCGATCGCCGACGCGATTTCCCGCATAGTTCGCCTGCCTTCCGGGGAAAACGATACCTTCAGGGCGGATCTCGTCAAGCGTGGCATGGCCTGGGTATCCCGCTTCAGCTGGGAACGTTGCGCGAGGGATACCTTCGCCTATATGACGGAAGTCTTGGGCTGAAGAGCTCCGGGCAAAAAAAAACCGAACCGCGAAGGTTCGGTTTTTTTTGTCTCCGCCCGGAAGCGGGACCGTCACGCGGTCTTTTGCTCGATCTTGGTAATCTCGGGCTTCCGGATCCTGTCTACGTTTTCCTTCGTGATCGTGACCTTCTTCGCCCCCTCGATCGAGGGAAGCTCGAACATCAGGTCGGTCATCATCTTCTCGACGATCGCCCTGAGGCCGCGGGCGCCCGTGTTCTGGGCGATCGCGAGGTCGGCGATGGCGTCGATCGCGTCGGGCTCGAAGTCGAGCTCGACCTTGTCGATGGCGAGGGAAGCCTTGAACTGACGCACGATGGAGTTGCGCGGCTCGGTCAGGATGCGCTTGAGGTCCTCGCGGTACAGCTCGTTGAGCGACACGGTGATGGGAAGGCGGCCGATGAACTCGGGTATCATGCCGAACTTGATAAGGTCGTCCGGGGACAGTTCCTCATAAAGCTCCGCGAGGCTCCTGTCCTTTTTCGCCTTTATGTCGGCGCCGAAGCCCATGGGATGCTGGGCCACGCGGGTCTCGACCATCTTGTCGAGGCCGACGAAGGCGCCGCCGCAGATGAACAGGATATTGGTCGTGTCGATCCTGAGCATCTCCTGGTTCGGGTGCTTGCGTCCCCCCTGGGGCGGGACCGACGCGGTGGTTCCCTCGATAATCTTGAGGAGCGCCTGCTGGACGCCCTCGCCGGAAACGTCCCGGGTGATGGACACGTTCTCGCCCTTGCGCGCGATCTTGTCGATCTCGTCGATATACACGATGCCGCGCTCTGCGGAGGCGATGTTGCCGCCGGCGTTCTGGATCAGCTTGAGGAGGATGTTCTCGACGTCCTCGCCCACGTAGCCCGCCTCGGTGAGGGTGGTCGCGTCGGCGATGGCGAAGGGGACCTTCATCTTCGCCGCGATGGTCCGAGCGAGAAGGGTCTTGCCCGAGCCGGTCGGCCCGATGAGAAGGACGTTCGACTTCTCGATCACCACGTCTTCGGGGGCCTTCGTGGGGTTGGCGATCCGCTTATAGTGGTTGTAAATGGCGACGGACAGGGTTTTCTTCGCCTGTTCCTGGCCGATTATGTACTGGTCGAGGTGTTCCTTGATTTCCTTGGGCGTGGGGATCTCGCCGGTGAATTCCGTGGAAAGCTGCTGGTTTTCCTCCTCGAGGATACCCTTACAGACGTCCACGCAATGGTCGCATATGAATACGCCGGGTCCGGCTATGATCTTGCGCGAGGCGTCGCCGCTTTTGCCGCAAAAGGAACAGACCTGTTCCTTGTCATTCTTCAGTCTTGCCATGTTTCCTCCGCATCATCACGTCGTCCACGACACCGTATTCCTTCGCTTCCTCGGCGGACATGAAAAAGTCGCGTTCCATGTCCTCGGCGATCCGCTCCTTCGTCTTTCCCGTGTGGTACGAAAAATACTCGATGGTGAGCTTCTTGAGGCGAAGGATTTCCCGGGCCTGAATGCCGATGTCGACCGCCTGTCCCTGTACCCCGCCCCAGGGCTGGTGAATCAGCACCCGGGAGGAGGGAAGGGCGTGGCGCTTGCCGGCGGTACCCCCCGCTAGGAGGATCGCGGCCATGCTCGCCGCCTGCCCGAGGCAGTAGGTCTGGATATCGGAACGGATTTGCTGCATCGTGTCGTAAATCGCGAGGCCGGCGGTCACGGAACCGCCGGGGCTGTTGATATACAGGTTTATGTCCTTTTCCGGGTTCTGTGAATCCAGGAAAAGGAGCTGGGCGACGACGAGGTCGGCCGTGGCGTCGGTAATCTCGCCGTCAATGAACACGATCCGGTCCTTAAGGAGTCGCGAAAAAATATCGTAAGACCGCTCGCCGTTGCCGGTCTGCTCGATCACGTAGGGAACCAGATTGTTCATTTGTTCGTTCATGTCGTTTACTGTCCGTCCTTGAAGAGATCCGCAAAGGCAGTTTTTTTGCCCTTGGCCAGCGTGCACTTCTCGAGGAGCTGGCCGTAGAGGCGCTGCTCCTTGATGTCGTCAATAAGATACTCTTTTCTGCGGGGGTCCGCATAGTGCTTTTTCACTTCTTCCACGGAAACGCCGGCGCCCTCGGCCATGCGGCCGTACTCGGCCTCGACGTCCTCGGGGGTCACCGTGATATCGCGGTCCTTGAGGAGGAGCTCGACGATCACGCGGCTCTTGAGCATCTTCTCCGCCTCGGCCCTCCAGGCGGCGAGCATGTCGGCCTTGCTCTGGCCGGAGGCCGCCATGAGGCTTTCGAGCTGGGCCACGTCGGTGCGGAAGCGCTGGGCCATCATCTGCCAGCGGGACTCGAGTTCGGCGGCGACCATCGACTCGGGAAGCTCGAAGTCGTTCTTCTCGATGAGTTTCTCGAGCAGGGCGTTGTTCTTGATTTCCTTGAGCTTGTTCTCGATGGCGGTTTCCATGTTCTTCTTGATGTCCGCCTTGAGGTCGTCGAGGTTCTTGTATTTCTCGCTCACGTCCTGGGCGAGCTCGTCGTCGAGGTCCGGGAGATTGCGCGCCTTGAGGGCGGTCAGGGTAACCCTGAGCTTCTTTGTCGTGCCGGCGATATCCTTGTCCTCGAAGTCCGCGGGGAAGGCTTTGGAGAATTCCTTCACGTCGCCCTTCTTCATGCCCACGACCTCGTCGTCGAACTTGAATACGTTGTGCCCGGAGCCGATGGTGAAGGTGAAATCCTGGCGCTCGGTGCCGGGGATCACGGCGCCCGCCTCGTCGAGCTCGGCGTAATTCACGGTGGCGATATTGTCCTTCGCGGCCTTGTCGCCGTCGTTGCGGTCCACCACGATCGCGTTCCGCTCGCGGATCGCCTCGAGCTCTTCCTTCATTTCCTTATCGCCCACGGTTACCACGGGCACGTCGATCTTGAAGCCCTCGACCGTGCCGATCTTGGCTTCGGGGAACACGTCATAGGTCACGGAGAAGCTCATGTCCTTCTCGAGATCGAAGGCGGGCGCCTCGTCCATGACGGGCTGGGAATAGGGAAGCGGGCGCTCGAACTCGGAGGCGCCTTCGAAAATCTCGCCGAGGGCCTTTTCCATTATGTCGCCGGCCACGTCGCCCTTGAGGGCCTCGCCGTACTTTTGCTCGAGAACCTTCACGGGGGCCTTGCCCTTGCGGAAGCCGGGTATCTGGATGGACTTGGCGTATTTCTGGAGCTGCTTCTGGTACGAAACGGCAAGCTCTTCCTTGCCGATGGTCACGTCGAGCTTGACGCGCGATTTGTCGAGTTTCGTGAACGACTTGTTAAGGTTCATGTGCGTATCCTCTTTCCTGAAAGGTTTGGAATTGGGGCCGGTATCGGATACCGCCGGGGACGAGAAGTCGTCGCGACGGATCCGTCGGGTTGAACTAAAAAAAAGGCGATCCGGATTTTACCGAATCGCCTTTTTGGAGAGCGGGAAACGGGAGTCGGACCCGCGACATCCACCTTGGCAAGGTGGCGCTCTACCACTGAGCTATTCCCGCAAAATCGTACTGTGCACTCGCTCTTGGCAAACTTGCGAGAGGAGGGACTTGAACCCTCACGCCGTGGCACCAGAACCTAAATCTGGCGTGTCTGCCAATTCCACCACTCTCGCTCACTCTTTCAGTGACCGCTTGCGGTTTGCAAGTTTCAGTAGTCTAACGATTCTCAAAGACCGTGTCAAGCGTCCTTTTCGATTCGTTTTTGAGCCATGAAGGGATCGAACCTTCGACCCACAGATTAAGAGTCTGTTGCTCTACCAGCTGAGCTAATGGCCCGTATGTAGAAAAGCTATCCTGAGATTTCTTTTCATTCTGTTGCTAAACCGTTGCAACCTTTGCTGTTTTATGGCGTCCTTTGCAGCGGCAACGAAATCTGTTATACCCGATTCCGTTTTTTTTGTCAATCCGTCGTCGGATTTTTTTTTCTTTTTTGCGTCCGGAGGGGTTCGAACCCCCGACCTACGGATTCGAAGTCCGGCGCTCTATCCAGCTGAGCTACGAACGCAAATTGTCAGGCTTGCCAGTAAAATCCGGCGAACGATTTCGTTCGCCGGATTTTACGAGGGTGGATGATGGGGTTTGAACCCACGACAACCAGATCCACAATCTGGCGCTCTACCGCTGAACTACATCCACCATAACTGACGGAATGGATATTGACAGATGCACCGAAAAAAGTCAAGAAGGTCCCGAAAACTCTTTTCCTCCCTACAGTTCCGATTCCCCTTACCGATAATGAACTGAAGAAATCTTTTTTTCGATAGGGTAGCCAACATGAAGGAACAGCACGATTACGCGAAGGAACTCGGGGAAGTCCTTGACGCGGGCATTTCTATAATGACCGAACTCTACGCCTGCCAAAAGGGGATGTACGAATCCGTGCTCATGCGGGATTGGGTCTCCCTCCAGCGGGAAACTTCCTTGAAAGAAGAGATCGAGAAACGCATGGAAAGGAACGAATCCGGACGCCGTCGCCTGGTCCGCCTGGTCGCGCCCGACCTGGCCGAGGGAGCCGATTTCTATCGCGTGTCCGCCCGCTTCGAGGATCGCGCCCGTTTCGATATCAACGCGAAATTTCGGGAACTCAAGCGCCTGGTGCTCCTTTCCAAGACGGAAAACGAAATTTTCGAGTCCTATCTCGGCCACGCCCACGCGCTTTTAAAGGGCTTGATCGAGGCGGTGGTTCCCTCGAAACGGAACAAAATATACGGGCGTACCGGCTCCCTTATGTCCGGGCCCGTGGAAAGCCTGGTCCTGAACCGGTCTTTCTGACGGCACCGTGCCAAGCCGACGCAAGTCGGCGCAGCTTCAAGGCATTGAACCAGCAAGCCGACGCAAGTCGGCGCAGCTTCAAGGCATTGAACCAGCAAGCCGACCCAAGTCGGCGCAGCTTCAAGGAGGAAACATGTCAACTTTTTCAGGCATAGAAATGGGAAAGCGCAGCCTCTTCGCGCACAACCAGGCGATTCAGACCGCGGGACACAACCTCTCCAACTCCTCTACCGAGGGATATTCCAGGCAGCGGGTTGAGCTTAAGGCAACCGATCCCCTGTACCGTCCCGACCTTTCGCGGGCGGAAACACCCGGACAGCTCGGGCAGGGTGTCTCGGTGGAATCGATCCGGCGACTGCGGGACGAGCTTCTTGACGAGCGTATCGTCGCGCAATCGAACGGCGAGGGGTATTGGCAGTCCCGCAGCGATTACCTCCTTCAGCTCGAGCAGATATACAACGAACCGGCGGACACCTCGGTCCGTACGAGGCTCGACCAGTTCTGGGACGCCTGGCAGGAACTTTCGGTGTACCCGGAAACCCGGAGCGCCCGCGAGGCGGTCCTGACCCGGGGCGAAACCCTCGTGGACGCGATCCACCAGCAATACAACGGGCTCAAGGGCATTCGGGACATGATCGAGGGGGATATCGAGGCGGTTACCAAGCAGGTAAACGACATCACCACCCAGATCGCCGCCCTCAACGAGGAAATCGTCAAGGTCAAGGCTATGGGCGACAACCCCAACGACCTGATGGACAGTCGCGATCTCCTGACCGAAAAGCTCTCCAAACTTATAGACATTACCGTGGACCACCGGGATCCCGACGAGTACGTGATTCACACTGCGGGCTACGAGCTCGTTCAGGGCAGGACAAACCGCCTTTTCGCCCTGGCGACCGGTACGGATAACGACGGGTACGCGAAGGTTACCTGGGCGGATTCGGGCCGCGAGGCCCATTTCGAGGGCGGAAAGCTCGGCGCCCTCCTCGAGCTTCGGGATGGCGACGTGCGCGACGAGATCCGAAGCCTCGACACGATGACCATGAGCTTCGTGGATCTCGTGAACGACGTGCACCGGGCCGGCACCGGCGCCAACGGAAAGTCCGGCGTGGACTTCTTTACCGAGCAGCCCTTCATCAACAACGTGGCGGGAAACTACGACCGGAACGGCGACGGCGAGGACGACTCCTCCTACGTATACCGCGTAAGCGGCGCCCATGCCCTGAGCGCCCGGGAACAAATCGGCCTCGAGGGCACCATGACCCTTTCGTCCCCCGACGGCACGGTCGAAGTTCCCTACCACGCGAACGACATGGTCGCCGACGTGGTGGAACGCATCAATAACTCGGGCGCGGAAGTCGTCGCGAGCCTTGACCGGGACGGCCGCCTGGTGATGAAGGGAACGACCGCCGCGGATAAGGCGAATCCCGACTTCGTGATCCGTTACATGGCGGACTCGGGGCAGTTCCTCGGGGGGTACGCGGGAATTCTCGGCGGCGCCGGGGAAGCGAACGCCTACACCTGGGAGCGGGTGAACGCGGTGGACGGCCTCGCGGCCGGAAAGGCCTACGCCGTGTCCCCGATCGCGCATCCCGCGGGATGGATGGAAATATCGAAAGCGGTCAAGTCCGACGTGCTCACCATCGCCGCCGGCCTGGTCGACGACGACGGCACGCTGCAGCCCGGGGACAACCGGGCCGCCTCGGCGATCGCGGCCATCAGGAACAGCCCGGTGATGGTCGGCAATACCCGCACCTTCGACGACTTTTTCGCCGACGCGATAACCAATATGGGTCTCAAGGGAGAGCAGGCGGAAAGGGCCCTCGCGACCCAGAACTCGATAATGGACGATCTCCGGAACGCCCGCGACGCGATTTCCGGCGTGAATATCGACGAGGAGCTTTCCGATATCATCAAATTCCAGCACGGGTATAACGCCGCGGCAAAGTTTATCTCCACCGTGAACGACATGCTCGACACGATAATCAACAGACTCGGTGTCTGAGGGGCCTAAGCCATGATGAGAAGAATCAGCACGAATATCCAGCACGACGACGTTCAGTCCGCGCTTCGACGGCAGGAATCCAAGGTGAACGACCTGAATAACCAGATCTCGAGCCAGCGGAAAATCCAGAACCTTCGGGACGATCCCCTCGCGGCGGGGCACTCGGTCCGCTACCAATCCTTTCTTGCCCGGCTCGAGCGGTTCGACAGGAACGCCAAGACGGTGAGCGACCAGTTCAAGATCACCGAAGGGTACATGAACCAGTCCATGCAGGTGCTCCAGCGCGTTCGGGAACTCGCGGTTACCGGGGCGAACGGCACCTTCACGAAGGACGACCTGCGGAACATGGCCGGTGAGGTCGACGAGCTCCTGAAGGAACTCGTCTCGAACGGCAATGCCTCCGGTCCCGACGGGAACAGGCTTTTCGCCGGCACGAAAAGCTATACCGAGCCCTTCGAGACCGTCCTCGGCGACGTCGACGGCGCGGGAAACCCCATGATCATGCAGGTACGGTACAACGGCAGCGTGGACCCGAAATCCGTCGAGATCGACGAACGGTCCACGATCCGTTCCGACCAGGCGGGAAACCGCACCTTCTGGGCCGAACCCCAGACGCTTTTCTCGGAAGTGAACGCCCTCGACTACGCGGTGCAGGCCGATACGAGCATCCAGGTAGACGGAATCGACGTCAACCTCGCCGCGGGGGACAACGTATACGCCATCATTTCGAAGATTAACGACTCCGGCGCCGCCGTGAAGGCGACCCTCGATCCGATAACAGGCGGCCTCAACCTCGAGACGACCGACGCCCGCCAGCTCTGGCTTCGGGACGGGGAGGGCGGCAACGTCCTTTCTTCCCTTGGGCTCATAAAGGAGGGTCAAAAGCCTCCCTACAATATCGCCCCCTCGGTCCGGGTCTCCGGCGGTTCCATGTTCGACGCGGTGATAGCCTTGCGCGACTCGCTTCTCGAGGGGGACCAGGACGCCGTGGGAAGCCGGGTGCTCGGCGCGGTGGACTCCGCCGTCTCCAATCTGGCCGACCGGCTCGCGGGAATAGGCGCGCGCTACGAACGCGTCCAGGCATCCATGGCCCGCACGGAAAACCAGGTCGTAACCGTCACGGCCGCGGAATCCCGCGAGGGGGACCTTGACTTTACGAAAGCAATAACGGATCTTAAGATGCTCGAATACACGCAGCAGGCGACGCTGAGCACCGCCGGCAAGCTGTATTCGAATACGCTCCTCGACTATATCAAATAAGGTACGGTAGAAATGGACATTCAGACCAAGGCGATGGGCACGGTCGCCATCGTGGAAAAGCAGATCATAGAGCTCCCGAACGGATTCTACGGATTCGAGCAGTTCAAGACCTTCGCGCTTATCGACGCGCCCCAGAAGCCCTTCATTTGGGTTCAGTCCACCGACAAGCGCGATCTCGCGTTTCTCGCGCTGGATCCCTTCCTTTTCCGCGAGGATTACGAAATAGATATCGACGATTCCCTTCTCGCTCCCTTGGGGGTATCGTCCCCCTCGGACGTGCTCGTGTTCGCCCTCATTACCGTGCCCTCCGACGGTACGCCGATAACGGCTAACCTTCAAGGGCCCCTAATCGTCAACAGGGTCAACAACAAGGGCATGCAGGTGATACTGAACGATCCCAAATGGAAAACCAAGCACGATCTCGTGGCCGAGATGGCCGCAAAGCGGGGTCGTTGATGCTGATTCTCTCCAGAAAAGTAAACGAGAAGATAATGATCGGCGAGGACATTTCGCTGACGATCATAGAGATACGCGGCGATCAGGTGAAAATTGGCGTGGAAGCGCCGAAATCGGTCAAGGTATTCCGGCAGGAAGTGTACGAGGCGATACAGAACGAAAACCGCGCGGCCGCCACGTCGGTTCCGAACCTCGACAGCCTTCAGAATCTCATCATTCCGGAAAAATAACGGACAGGTCCCTCACACGTCGTAATCGAGCGGGATATCCGCGTTGTACGGCTCCGAGGCGTCGGAGTCGCGGAAGCTGTTCCATATCTCGTTGAAGCTCTCGTGGATTTCCGAAAGAACCCGCACGATGCTCGGGTCGAACTGGGTCCCGCTCGCGGCGAGTATCCGGTCGATCGCTTCCTCGTGGGTATATTCGAGCTTATAGGTCCTTTTCATCCTGAGGGCGTCGTATACGTCCGCCACGGTCACGATGCGCGCGGAGAGGGGAATCATGTCGCCCTCGAGCCTGAAGGGGTATCCGCCCCCGTTCCACCATTCATGGTGGCTCAGGGCGATTTCTTTCGCCATCGGGTTGGGGTAGGACGAGAGGATGAAAGTCCCGTTAATCGTATGTTCCCTCATGATGTCCCATTCGAGTTCCGTCAATTTCCCGGGTTTTTGGAGAATATAGTCCGGGGTACCGATCTTACCCACGTCGTGCATCATGGAAAGGAATTCGATATTGTCGATAAAGTCCGGGTCTATTTGGGGGTACAGCTGCTTGCCGTGAAGGTATTCGGCTATCCGCTTTGAATAATAACTGACCCTTTCGTTATGCTTTCCCGTATCGTTATCCTTGAGCTTCGCGGCCTCGAGTATGCTGCTGAAGGTCGTTCGGAGGCGGGTATTGTACTTGTCCGTTACGTCCTCGAAATGGACCAAATAGCCCAGGATCGAGCGGTTCGCCGCGAAGAACGGGTTTATTACGGTTCGCGTGAGGAGTGTACGCATGTTGGGGTTTTTATGCACGAGGGTGCCGCTCCAAGAAAAACCACGCTCCGGCGATTTCAGGGACATGATGAGGATACGGAGTTCAGCGGTGCCCAGGGGCTGGCGGAAAACGTTGAAAAACGGCTTTGACTGGATACGGTAGTAGTCCGTGAAAAGCGAAAGGGCGGCGGGGCTCGTGTAGCGGATTATAAGGTTCCCGTCCAGGATAATCTGGGCGAGTCTGGGATTTTGACCGAATTTTAGGATAGCCTCGAATTCTTTTCGGTCTGCCGAAAAGGGTGCCTGGACTTCCAGCACTTCCTCGGCCTCGGAGGATAAATCATTAGCCCCTACCGGAAGGAGTTCGACGGGGCTTTCGGAATCCCCCGCTCGGAGTACTTTTTTTGGGGACGGCGTTTCAGTCGCCCTTTTTACGGGATTCGATTTCTGCGTCACTTCTCCTCACATACAGGGGGCCGGCATGGTCTGCTATAGATTCAGTATATCCCTCAAAGTCGGTCCGCGCAAGGAAAAGAAGGTCGTCTGACGCCCCGGATTCGCCGTAAGTCACGGTAGTGCAAGAGACTAAGGGCTGGGCCGCGCAGAATTCCTCGGCGAAGAGGGTCGCGTCGGGACCGGTAACGAGAACCCTGTCGTCGGCGTCCACGAATCCCGAGAGTTCCCCCGCGGATATGTCCAGGGGATCCGTGACGGGATCGCCACGACGGTAAACCCGGGCGTAAAAGCGGGATTTTTTCGCGTCCAGAACGGAAACGACGGGGCCCTGCCAATCCTTGAAGCGTAGCGCATAGGCGTCGAGGGTCGGTATCGGGACAAGGCGGCAGCCGGCTGCAAGGGAAATTGCCTTGGCCGCGGCCCACGCGAGCCTGAGCCCGGTGAAGGAACCCGGGCCTTCGGGAACCGCGACGAAATCGGTATCCCTTGCCTTGAAGCCTGCCTTTCGGGTCGCCTCGTCGATCAGCTCGACGAGGGCCGGGGCGTGGGGGCCGCCGTTTTTCAGGGTGAGCGTAACGGTCCCCCGGGGGCCTGAAGCCGTTACGGAAAGGGCGGGGGTTACGGTGTCTATCGCGAGGGCATTCATACGCCAAGCTCTCCATAGGGCCAGTTATCTATCGTGATTTCGCGCCCCCCGTTCTCGGCGGTTTCGAGGCGGATCGTGATCGCCTTGGAGGGAAGGGTTTCCATCACCTTTTCGCTCCATTCGATCACGCAAACGCCGTCGCCGTAGATCAGCTCCTCGACGCCGAGATTTAGGAAATCCTCCGTGGTGTCGAGCCGGTAAACGTCCATATGGTAAAGGGGGTAGGCCCCACGGTATTCGGAAATGAGCGTGAAGGTGGGGCTCGTGACCGTGTCGTCCACGCCGAGACCCTGGGCTATTCCCTTCGTGAGGGTGGTCTTACCCGCCGCGAGGGTGCCCTGGAGCGCCAATACGTCGCCCTTTTTGAGCGCCTGGCCGATGGCGATCCCGAGCGCGATTGTTTGCTCGGGGGTAGTGGTATGTAGTGTCATTGGGAACAAAATACAGGAAGGGAAAGGGTCGGTCAATACGAGCGGGGAGTTATGGAAGGGCTCCCTCCCCGTCTATTGCCCGTATGGTTTCCTTGAGCGCGGAAAGGACGGGAAGCAGGGGATAGTCTACCTGGTCAACCAGGCGAACGGATATTTCCTTTTTCCCCGTGGGCGCGGTCTCGATGGTAAATTCGATGAGGCCGGTCCTTTCTCCCTCGGGAAGCTCGTATATCGCCTTCGCCCGGAATTCCCTCCGGTAGTAGATGAAATTTTCCTTGCGCGTAATGTCGATCAAGTCTCGTATCGTCACGTTTTAACGTTCTCCATAGTTGTAAATATACGTGAAAATGCGGTTCATCGTCGTTCTCGGCATTTTCGCGAAGCGTATGTGCATTACCGTGGTGTTCTTGGCTTCACCGGGGTTCAGCCTCACGACCTTCCCTATCATGGTGTCTTCCGAGTTTCCGGCGATGATGCAGCTGATTTCGATATATTCCCCTTCGGGTACGGGCGAGGTGGTCAGGAGGCTACAGCCTCCCGCGGAGATATCGAGCATGGTGGCCATGAAGGCCTTGCCCGAGGGGTAGAACCGATGCTCCGTATGGCGGCCGTTGACGATATTCGCGACGGTCACGCGGGAGAAATTGGCGGGGGTATGCATCTGCTTCCGGTCATGCCGCCGATTCGGCAGCGCCCGGACCTTCTCCGTATGCTTGAGTATCATCAGGGTGGCGGTATGCGCGGAGATGTACCGGGTAATGCGGGTCACGAAGCTGTAGGACTGGCCCGTACCCGCGTAGAAAAGCACCGTGATCTTGGAAAGGAGGGGGAGTCGAAGCTCGTTTCCGAAAACGTCACGGGGCACGGGGAAGATGAGGCCCGCCTGGTTGTTCTCGTGCAGGATCGCGGAGTAATGCTCGTTGCTATGGGTGATCACGGTCATCTCGATGCCGTCGTTGATGGAGCGGGTTGAGGTGATGAGCTTGGTGTTTCGTTTCCTGTTCTCGATAGCCTCCCGGATCGTGAAAAGGAGCGTCTTGGAGTTTTCTGCTTCGCGGTTGGAGTGCCCGGCCGTCTCGAGCTCATGGAAGGTACGGCGGAACAGTTCGTCCAGCTGCCGGGAGTTCCTCACGAGATGCAAGGGGCTCGAGATGTTGTTCTCGACGCAGAGTTCGTAAAAATACCCGCTCTGGGCCGGCGTAAACCCGAATTCCTCGGTTACCGCCTTTAGCTCGCGCTTGTCCGTCGGCATGTGAAGCTTGCTGATCGGGACCGGTTCCACCGTGCGGGCGGAATACCGGGGCTCCCGGCTCTGCCGGGATTGGGGCCGGGTGGGGCGCTTCGGGCGCTTGGACGATTCCCTCCACGCGTTGTAGGCCCGCAGGGCGATGATCCCGATTACGACGATTCCCAAAACGATCAGGAGGTTCGGGTCTACGTTGCTTTGCACTTTCGGCAAGACTTGAGCGAGCATGGGACGCATCATCTTAACCCCTTACTTTTTATATGGCCGAGAGAACGTTGCCCAGTTCCTCGATTTTCGGAGCGAGCTCGTATTCCGACAAGTCCCCGACCAGGATCGTGTCGCGGTTTTTAAGGGCCTCGAGCAGTTCCTCGAGAACCGGCGAAAGCACCCCGGGGATGTCGGCGAGGGGCCTGGAGGCGAATACCGGCTGTCCCGGTTCCATGCCGGTAATGGGAAGCAGCGGCAGGAGGCGGTAAAGGTCCTCGAGGCGCATGGAAAACGTGTTGATCGTTTCCATGACGGCGGATTCCTTTCCGGTCTGCAATTGCACGGGCACGTCCAGAAGCGGCGCGACGCACTCGGTGAACCCGGTCCCCAGATCGCGCAGCATGGACTGCACGGCCTTGCCGTCCAGCGTCTGAAGCTCGATCTTGCCCACGCTTTCGGGTTTCGCCGGGAAAAGCCCGTCGAGCTCCGCGGCGCTTACCGCGCGGCCGTCCACGGAAATCCCCACGATGGTCATGCCCGCCCGCTCGCATTCCGATTCGACGGAACCGAGAACCTCGCCGAGGCTTTGCTCGTTCTCCATCACATAATCTATCTTATTACCGTTTATGAAAATTTCCACCTGGCTCTCCTTGAATTTCTTATATGAATGCGTTCCGGCTTTCGGCCGGGCCTCAATTTCCGCTATTTTGCTTAGAGAAGTTGCTTATCGCGCTGGATTGGCTCTGGAGAGACCCCAGGGTTCCCTCCATCTGCCCGTATTTCGCCTTGAGGACTGCCTCCTTGTCGGCGAGTTGAACGTCCAGTTGGGCGATCTTTTTCTCCGTCGTGTCGATTTTCGACGCGAGCCCCGAGGTTCGCAACGCGAAGATTCCCCCGGTCTGGGTATAAGGCGTCAGGGAAGAGTCGAGTTCCCTCGCGACTCCCGAGTCGATTATCAAGTCGCCGTCGGTATCGGTACCGAACAGGTTTTTCACGTAATCCATGTGGCTTTCCAGGGCCGCGTCGAGTTTCTTTTCGTCGATCTCGAGATACCCCCGAAGCCTGCTCGTGTCGATGCCCGCCCCGGCGGTTGCCCTGGTGGATATGCCGAGCTGGGAGAGCATGTTGAAGCCGGCGTCCCCCGCGAGCTTGTAGGCATTGCTCGTGATTCGCTGCATGGAAGCCTTCACGCCGTTCAGCGTGGTATCCCCGAGCATCAGCCCGAGCTTTTCCTCCTCGGCCTTCTTCTCGTCCGACGTGAAGTACTGGATTTCCGTAATGACCTCGGGCTTGTTCTGGGTAAGGATATTCACTTCTGCCATCATGCGGTTGTATTTTCCCACGAACTCGATGATGGATTCCTTGGCGGTTTCGGTGTCGGGCTTGACCTTCAGCGTCTCCGTTTTGCCGGTCGCCTCGTGGAGGTTCAGCGTGACCCCCGGGATCAGGTCGTCAATCTCGTTCTTGTCCCGCTTGATAGTGATTCCCTCGTACTTGACGAGGGCGTCCTGGGCGACCGAAACGGGATTAACCGGCACGTAATCGCCCGCGGCCTTCGGGTCGTAAATGCGGAGGTCGGTCAGGGTCACCGTTTTTGAGGAATTGCGGTTGTGTACCACCAGGCCGTTCACGTCCCCGTATTCCGCGAGGGGCACGCTGACGACCGCCTTGTCGGCTTCGTCCGGGAGGGAGGGGAGGGGGATGGCTACCCCGCGGGTACTGCGAAGGGCAAGCACGTCGGGGTCGTCCACCGGCGCGGGCGGGGTCGTCGGCGCGTCCGTCGGCAGGTTAGTTTCCGGGTTCGCGTTCCGGATGGTTATTCCTTCCCAGGTCATGCTGCCCGGGTCGCCGAGATCCGGCCCGGCGGGGGATTCCGGGACTTCCTGCTCGGCCGCCTTAGTGACGGTGAGGGTATATTCGAGGGTAAGTCCCTGGCTCGCCTTGGCGGGGGAGGAAAAATCGACGGTATCGTTGGATTTTGGGGCCGCGACGAGAGACGTCTTCGAGAGGGTCAGGGCCGCGTTGTCCTTTTTCTTGATGAGGCCGGTATCGAGGGCGAACGAAAGGGCGTCGTCCGAAAAGGTTAGGCGGTTTTTTTCGCCGGTCTTGAGGGATTCCACGAGAAGGGATTGGGTGTCCGGCGTTACCTGTATAAGCGAGGCCTGGAGCACTCCCGTACCGCGCCGGTTGAGGGACGAGATGAAGTCGCGGTAGGTGCCGCCCTTCCATGAAAAGCTGACGGAACTTTCGCCTACCGAAAAGGTATAGGTCCCCGCGGGAACCTTTGCGTTCTTGTCTACCTGGGAGGAGAGGAACGAGTCCGCCTCGGCGAGCTGGTTCACCGACACGCGGAAACTCTGGTCCCTCGCTTCGCGGGAGACCGTCGCGGTAATGGCGCGCTCGTCGGTGGAGCTGGCCATTTTTTCGGAGAACGGATTGTTGTAGGAATAGAGGGTCCGGGCTATATCCCGGAGCGAGGCGGCTTGCTGGTTAACGTCGCGCCAGGCCGCCTGTTCCTTCTTGTAGTCCTCGAGGTCGGCGGCGGCGCGGTCGCGGGGCACCCGCTCGACCTTCATCAAGCCCTGTATGAGTTCGTCGGTTTTGTATTTGCTCGCGGTTACACCCGGTATGCTAATGTCGGACAAACCGACCTCCCCGTATCTTTATCGCCGGATGTTCGGGCCCGTGATTCGCGGGTAACCTCAGATCGATTCGTCGAACAGGAGTCCCAGGGTCTCCTTGATTCTCAGTTGAAGCCTCTGTATCTCGGCGGAAGGGATTTCCCTTATAACCTTATCGGTCCGGGAATCGATAACCTTGACGATAACGTCGTTCAGCTCGCGATTGACCTGAAACTGAAGCTTTCGGTCGAACATGTCTGAGATGCTCTGCAATTGTTCCACGAATTTGCTGACCTTGACCTGCTCGTTCTTGGCCTGTTGAGTGTTTTCGGGATCGTTTTCCGTGGTCTGTAAAGCTGCTGCTGTACTGCGTAATGATGAGTTGACTGAACCTTCAAGACGGCGATCCATTGCCGCTAGCTGCTGCCCGATGTGAGTCACTTCCATGCTCATCGGCAACCTCCTTGTAGCCGCGGAAGGTAACGGCCCCGAACCGGGAAGCCCATGGCTTGCGGTTCTGCGGGTCATTGCCGCGCGACGTTCTTGAAAGAATACCTCGTTCGCATCTTCCCTGATGCCCGGTATATGTCTACCCGCTGTTAAGGAAACGGGTCGTTTGAAAGGGAAGAAGAAGGGCGCTTCTTCTTCTTCCGGAACGTTTCCCGGCGGGTCAAGGAGAGATGACGTCCAGAATTCTCTCTTTTATTCGTCGGGATGGTTTTTACTACGACAGCAGTCTGAGGACAGACTGGGGCTGCGTATTGGCCTGCGCGAGCATCGCGTTTCCGGCCTGCGAAAGGATCTGGTTCTTGGTGTACTCGACCATTTCCTTGGCCATGTCGGAGTCACGGATGCGCGACTCGGCAGCCTGCAAGTTTTCGGAAGCGTTGGTGATCCCCTTGTACGCCATCTCGAACCGGTTCTGGTAGGCACCGAGATCGGCGCGCTGCTTGGACACGGTCTTGAGGGCGGAATCGAGGGCCGCGATGGCCATATTGGCGCCTTCAACAGATGACAGTGAAATCATTGAATTTTCCGTTCCCTGGGTTCCGGCGAGACCAAGAGCCTGAGCGGTCATGGTACCGATAAAAATCTTCTCGTTTTGGTCGACGTTCGCCCCGACCTGGAGCTGCATGGCTCCACTGGGGGATCCGCTTGCGAAACGCCCGGTAAGGATATTCATTCCGTTGAACTGCGCATGGCTAGCGATGCGGTTTACTTCATCTACGAGCTGGGAAACCTCGACTTGAATCTGCATGCGGTCCTCGGAAGAATAGATTCCGTTGGCCGACTGCACAGAAAGTTCGCGAAGTCTCTGAATGATGTCGGTGGTCTCAGTCAGATACCCTTCGGTGGTCTGAATGAAAGCGACGCCATTCTGGATGTTCTGCCCGGCCTGGTTAAGGCCGCGGATCTGGCTACGCATCTTTTCGGATACGGCAAGTCCGGAAGCATCGTCTCCAGCACGGTTGATGCGCTGTCCGCTCGAGAGCTTCTCTATGTTCTTCTGCAGATCGTTCTCCACGATACCGGTCTGCCTTTGTGAATACATAGCGCTCATGTTGTGGTTAATAACCATTATGACCCTCCTTGAAGTCTTTTGTGGCCCGGCAGTCCTTGCCAAGCCCCGCACTGCATCGTTCATCGCGGCGGAAACCCGGAGAGCGCCTCTCCATTCCGTCACGTAGTACACAGTACGTATCGTTTGCCTCGCCTAAGGCCAGACAAATGATCCATACTGTGTCATGCGCACTTCGAGAAGGGTGTTTTTCAAAGATCACGGTCGCCGGGGACGGTTCGAGCCGCCTCCCGGCGATTCGCCGGCATGGCCGGCAATCGAGAAGAGAAGGCCGGGCCCGTAAAGGACCCAGCCCCTTCTTCTAGCGATTATACTACGTTATCTCAGAAGAGACAATACTTGCTGGCTGTTCGTGTTAGCCTGGGCAAGCATCGCAGTACCGGACTGCGAAAGAACCTGGTTCTTCGTGTATTCGACCATGGCCTTGGCCATGTCGGTGTCACGAATGCGGGATTCGGCCGCGGTGAGGTTCTCGGACGCGATGTTCAGGCCGCCGACCGCGTGGGTCAGGCGATTCTGGTAGGCGCCGAGGTCGGCCCGCTGCTTGTTGACGACCTTCAGGGCCGCGTCGATGATGCCGATTCCGCGGTTGGAACTGTCGGCGTCCTCGAGCGACATGATGGCTCCGTCTCCCACGTTGCGAACCCCGAGGGCCGACGCGGTCATGGTACCGATGTAAACGCGGACGCGCTGGTCCATGTTCGCACCGATGTGGAACCACATGGATCCCGTCACCGCGTTCTCGCCGGAAGACCGGGCGAAGCGGCCGGTAAGCATGTTCATTCCGTTGAACTGCGCGGCGCTGGCGATTCTGTCCACTTCCGCAACCAGCTGGGAAACCTCGACCTGGATCTGCATGCGGTCCTCGGCGGAGTAGATGCCGTTCGAGGACTGCACCGCGAGTTCGCGGATGCGCTGCAGGATGTCGCTGGTTTCCTGGAGATAACCCTCGGTCGCCTGGATGAAGCTGATACCGTTCGAGGCGTTCTGGGAAGCCTGGTTCAGTCCGCGAACCTGGCTCCTCATCTTCTCGGATACCGCGAGACCCGAAGCATCGTCGCCGGCCTTGTTGATCCGCATCCCGGACGACAGTTTCGCGACGTCGTTCTGGATGTTGTCACCGGTGACACCGAGCGTTCGCTGAGCGAACATGGCAGAGAGGTTGTGGTTGATAACCATAGTCATTCCTCCATGGAATGTCGTTTTCCGGGAAGCATCCATGTTTCCCGGTCGGAAACCCGAAAAAAAAGGCGTTAAGCCCCTGTCACGGGTATCCGATAGTGAAGATAGGACAGGTTGCGCCCCGCTCCCGAGGGAGGGATGCGCGGGCCTATACCATCTCCGCTATCATTTTCGGCAGGACGGGACCGTTTCTTGAGCGAAAAAAAAGAAAATTCGGGAAATTTATGCCCGGTGTGCGGGATCGGCGTTCAGGAACCGCTTCTCGTTTCCGAATTGCCCTATGGGCTATGCGATTCCTGCGGAAGCGTCACGCTGAATCCCCAAGCGATGCTCGACGGGGCGGGGGAGCGCGGGCGCTATCTGAAGCACAATAACAGCCTTGCAGACCGGGGATACCGGGCCTATCTGGAAGCCTTCCTCGACGGCATACTGAACTTTGAGGGACTCGAAAGGGATTCTATTCAACGGGTATTCGATTACGGAAGCGGTCCTTCGCCGGCTTTGGTGGCGCTGCTTGGGCTGCGGGGATTCGATGCCCGCGGTTGGGATCCATATTTCGATCCCCATGGCGAGGGTTTCGAGGGCGGCGCCGACCTGGTGACATGCCTCGAGGTTGCCGAGCATTTCCGAAACCCTGTCGAGGGGTTCAGGGGGCTTTCCGGCGCCGCGCGTCCCGGGGGGACGATCGCCGTCGCGACCCATCTCCTGAGTTCAGACCGTGAGGAAACCGAGCGGGATTTTCCCGCGTGGTGGTACCGCCAGGACCCTACCCACGTGACCTTTTACACCCGGGGCGGGCTCGAAGCGATAGCCGAACGGGCGGGACTGAGCTTACTGGGATCGACCGGTTCAAATACGTATATTTTCAGGCGCGAAACGGTCGAGTAGGGCCGAAATGGCCTTTCCTGCCTTACCCCGGTGGGAAAGCCGGTCCTTGTCCTCGGGAGAGAGTTCCGCGACGGTTTTTCCCGTCTCTTTCACGAATACGATCGGATCGTACCCGAAGCCCCCGGTACCTCGGCTTTCGTTGATAAGCTCGCCTTCGAGGGTTTCCTGGACCGACCAGAAACGGCCTGGTCCCAGGAAAAGCACCATATTGCATACGAAGCGGCAGGTTCGGTCTTCCTTTCCCTTCATCAAAGAGAGTAGCAACGCGTTTCGCCCCTCTGATTCGAGGATCACTCCGTTTTCCGACCCGAAACGGGCGGACTTGACCCCGGGGGCGCCGCCGAGGGCGTCCACGCAAATGCCGGAATCGTCGGCAAGTACCGGCGCACGGACCATATCCCAAAGGCTTTCCGCCTTGATCAGCGCGTTGCCGAAGAAAGAATCCGCCGTCTCTTCGGGATCGAATTCGATGCCTTCGTCCTTTGGGATGACTATCCGGTGTCCCGGAAAAATGCGGGCCATTTCCTCGCGTTTGTGGGCGTTGCCCGAGGCGAAATATATTTTCATGTCGGTTCAGCATACCCGTCCGGACGGGCAGAGGCAAGGGTTGAATCGACGGTGCCCCGGGGAATCCCCAGAATTCTCGCGAGGAGACGGTTGCTGGGGGACCTGAAATGCCGCGCGGCCTGACGCTTGGCGGCGTCCAGCCTCTTGCGGCATACCCCGCATTCCCTCCTCAAATCGTCGTAACGGCTCGATCCCGGATCGAGGTACCGCATTTCGTACAGGCAGCGCTGAATGCGGAAATAGAGCGCGTTGACCCGTTCCCTGCTGCGGTCGACGAGCAGGGTCCTCTCTTTGCAGGCTTTCTTCAACTCTTCGACCTTCTGCCGGAGATTCGCCTCTCCGTATCCGGTTTCCCGGGCAACCCGGACGATATCCCGGTCCTCCAGGAATGCGCTCGATTTGCAGGCCAGAAGCAATATCTTTCTGGATCGAATCTCCCGTTGCTTCGGCGAAAGCCCGTTGGCCTGAACCGGTTGGTCCGACGGCTCGTACCGGCCCGAATAATCTTTCGTTTCGGTGACCCACGAATCGGGATCGCGCCACTCGGAATCCTGAAGCGTCAACCTCGTCCGCTCCTCGGCTTCCAGTACCCGTTCGCGGGCCTGGTTGCTGAAACTTGAACGTATGAAGCTTTTCCAGGACATGCGCACGTTCCAGTATAGATACGTGCCGAAGGAGGCTTTTCCTGGATCGAATTTATCGATAAGCCCGCCGAATTTCGGATAGAACCAACTGAAAAAATCGCTTCGCCTGTCTTCGTCGATCCATTCCAGCCTATATCGGTCCATATTGAGATACAGATACTCGGCGAGGCCCGATACGAGTCCGCCTCGAGCCTCGCTTTTACGCGTTCCGGTCCATTCCGTAACGCGAGCGGATAATTCTTCCAGGGTCATGGGCTTTCCTCCTAGGAATCCTTGCGTGAATTGCGTAAAGCGTAGCAGGATTCATGCCAATTCGGGGAAAGGCCAGAAAACGGCGAAACGGGGAGTAATTTTTGGGTGATGGCGGTTGAATACGGTAGAATTCAACCGTTCATATCGGGTTTACAGGTTGAATTCAACCAGGGGCGTCGGTTTTTTTCAGGGCTCTATTCCGGTGAATTGGGGCGCAAAGGCTTCGACGAAACGGGGAATAAGCGCGTCGATGGTTCCCTGAATGCTCAGGCCCGAAGCCTGCCGGTGTCCGCCGCCGCCGAAAGAGGAGGCGACCACGCTTACGTCCACCCTGTCGAGGGAGCGGAATCCGACGGTACAGTTCGTTTCGGTTTCCTGCCGGACGATAACGATGGCCTCGACGCCCGCGACGCTTTGGATCAGTTGATAAAGGCTGTCGGAATCGCGGCCCTCGAGTCCGAATTCCAGCGTGTCTTCGAGGGTTTCCCAGGAAATTACCAGCTTTCCGCCGTACCATTTGCGCATGCGTCCGAGAATGCGCGCCAAAAGTAGCCTGGATTCGAAGGATTTTCCGCCGTTCATCCGGGCGAAGGTTTTCTTCGGGTTTGCCCCCGCGGCGATTAGCCGGGACGCGAAGGCGAAGCTTTCGGACGAGTGGTCGTCGAGATGCCGGAAAAAACCCGTATCGGTACAAAGCCCGAAGAGTAGGAATTCGGCTTCCTCCCTTGTTACGGGGCCCGAGAGGGCTTCTATAATGGCCTGGACGAGCAGGGTCGTGGCGGGGGAGGAGCTATCCACGAAATCCTGCGGGCCGCTCGATTCGTTCGTCGCGTGATGGTCGATAACCGCGGCGGGAAGCCCGGCGAAGGAGGGCGCGGCGTCGCCGGTGCGGGCGGCGTTCGAGCAATCGAGGATGAGGGCGCAGGCCTTGCCCGGCAGGGATTCCGGCTCGGCGAGGGGGCGGAAGCGCGGTTCGTATTCGCGAATCTCGATTCGCTTGAAGGGGCCCGCCGAAACGAGCTGTGTTTGCTTGCCGAACCGGCGGAGAAACAGGTCCATCGCGAGGCAACTGCCGATGCAGT
>QKCE01000122.1 GCA_003245785.1 Spirochaetales bacterium
AAGTCGCGCGGGAATGCGTCTCGATTTTCGGGAACGACCTCGCGGCCTCCAAACCCCTCACCCCGGAATTTTTCGCCCGTTCCCACCTCATGCGCCGCGCCCTCTGGAATTTCTTCAGGCTCTTTTCCCCGCTCATGTAAGCGGCTTCGCCCCTGCCGATGTCGGGAGCGTCGCGCTGACGGGAGATCGCGACATACAGATGTCCGCGGGACCGCGCGGGGCGCGGGGCCGCGACTGTCGCGGCTTGAACAGCGCCGACCTTTCCGGTATCATTCTTTTTATCACGATATCAACGTTCACCGTGTAACAGGAGATAATTATGAAACTTTCCGCCCTCCAGGACGCGCGCTACAAGTACGCGCCCAAACTCCCCGCGGTTCTCGCCGCGAAACTCGATTCCATCGCGATCGAGGAAGGCAAACCCACCCAGGCGATCGCCGACCGCGACGACCTCAAGGCCCTCTTCAAGAACACCTACGGCAAGCCCCTCGTCACCTTCGTGAAGGGCAAGAACCCCTCCGTGAAAAAGCAGCTCCGCGTCGGCGTGATCCTCTCCGGCGGCCAGGCCCCGGGCGGGCATAACGTCATCGCCGGAATTTACGACGGCCTCAAGAAGGGCAATCCCGCCTCCAAGCTCTTCGGCTTCCTCGGCGGCCCCTCCGGCCTCGTCGAGAAGAAGTACGTGGAGATCAAGGACAAGTTCATGGACGAATACCGCAACACCGGCGGGTTCGACATCATCGGCTCGGGCCGCACCAAGATCGAGACCGCCGAGCAGATCGCCTCGTCCATGGCGACCGCCAAGTCCATGAAGCTCGACGCGATCGTGGTGATCGGCGGCGACGACTCCAACACCAACGCCGCCCTCCTCGCCGAGCACTTCGTCGCCTCCGGCATGACCACCCAGGTTATCGGCGTGCCGAAGACCATCGACGGAGACCTCAAGAACGAGATGATCGAGACCTCCTTCGGCTTCGACACCGCGACCAAGACCTACTCCGAGCTCATCGGCAACATCGGCCGCGACGCGAACAGCGCGAAAAAATACTGGCACTTCATCAAGCTCATGGGCCGCTCCGCGAGCCACATCGCCCTCGAGTGCGCCCTCCAGACCCAGCCGAACGTCTGCCTCGTCTCCGAGGAGATCGAGGCCAAGAAGATGACCCTCCGCAAGATCACGGACGACATCTGCGCCGTCATCGCCAAGCGCGCCGCCAACGGCGAGAACTTCGGCCTCGTGCTCATCCCCGAGGGACTCGTCGAGTTCGTGCCCGAGATGAAGGCGCTCATCTCCGAGCTCAACGATCTCATGGCCGTGAAGGCCGCCGAGTTCAACAAGCTCGAGGGTTTCGAGGCCCAGGACGCCTGGCTCGCGAAGAACCTCTCCAAGGCGGCGGCCGACGCCTTCGCCACCCTTCCCGCGGACATCGCGAAGCAGTTCCTCATGGACCGCGACCCCCACGGCAACGTGCAGGTTTCCCGCATCGAGACCGAGAAGCTCCTAATCAGCCTCGTGGAATCGAAGCTCAAGGACATGAAGAAGAAGGGAACCTATACCGGCAAGTTCAGCGCCTACAACCACTTCTTCGGCTACGAGGGCCGCTGCGCCTTCCCGTCGAACTTCGACGCGGACTACTGCTACTCCCTCGGCTTTACCGCCTTCATCCTCATCGCCGGAGGGCTCACCGGTTACCTTTCCTCGGTGCGCAACCTTACCGCCCCCGCGAAGGACTGGATCGCCGGCGGCGTGCCCCTGACCATGATGATGAACATGGAGCAGCGCCACGGCTCGAAGAAGCCCGTCATCCGCAAGGCCCTCGTCGAGCTCGACGGGAAGCCCTTCAAGGCCCTCGAGAAGAACCGCGAGACCTGGGCGGTGAAGACGAGCTACGTGTTCCCCGGCGCGATCCAGTACTACGGTCCGGACGAGGTATGCAACCAGCCTACCCAGACCCTCTCCCTCGAGCGCAAGCCCATGAAGGCTGGCCCGGCGAAGGCCTCGAAGGCTGCCCCCGCGAAGAAAGCCGCGGCCGACAAGGCCGCCAAGCCTGCCGCCAAGCCGGCCGCCAAGGCAGCCGCCAAAAAGCCCGCCGCCCCCAAGGCGCCGAAGGCCGTGGCGGACAAGGCCGCGAAGCCCGCCCCCAAGGCTGCCGCCAAGAAGACGGCCGCCGCCAAGGCCGCGAAGCCCGTAGCGGAGAAAAAACCCGCGGCGAAAAAGGCCCCGGCCAAGAAGGCTCCCGCGAAGAAATAAGCCCTTCGAAACCCGGAAAAAGCCGTCCCTCGGGGCGGCTTTTTCCTTTTACACTGTAATAATCCGGCCCGAAACCCCGGGACGCATTGTCGAAGCCCACGCTTTTTTCTATATTTTTAGGTGAAGCCCGAACGAAGCGATATCGGGGAAGGAGCGAATAGCATGCGTCTTTACAGCAAACACCAGGTGGTAGGCATCGTCCTTATCGCGGTGGCCCTCGCGTCCGCCGGAACCATCGCTCTCGAGGCGTCGGGGATACTCCCCGCGAAGGCCGCCGGGGCGACCGTCCTCGCCGATTCGCCCGAGGCGGCCGCGGAAGGGACCCCGACCCTCCATCTCATGACCAATTCCCCCGCGGAAGCCGTCGGCAAGGCCGGCGCCCTCGCCGTGGCCGATTCTTCGGCTTATACCCAGGACGAGCTCCAGAACATCAACGTGTACAAGAACGCCAAGGACGCGGTCGTGAACATCACCACCGAGACCGTCGGCATCAACTGGTTCCTCGAGCCGGTCCCCCAGGAAGGGGCCTCGGGCTCGGGCTCGATCATCGATACCCGGGGCTACGTGGTCACCAACAGCCACGTGATCTCCGACGCGACCAAGATTTACGTGTCCCTCGCGGACGGCAGCCAGCACGAGGGCACCGTCGTGGGCGTGGACAAGGAAAACGACATCGCGGTGCTCAAGTTCGACCCGCCCAAGGGCTCGACCCTCACCACGATTCCCTTCGGCGACTCGGCCAACCTCGTGGTCGGCCAGAAGGTCCTCGCCATCGGCAACCCCTTCGGCTTCGACCGTACCCTCACCACGGGCATCGTCTCGGCCCTCGGGCGCCCCATCAAGACCCAGAACAACACCATCATCAAGAACATGATCCAGACGGACACGGCCATCAACCCCGGAAACTCGGGCGGCCCCCTCCTCGATACCTCGGGCAGGATGATCGGGATCAACACGATGATCTATTCCAATTCCGGCGACAACGCGGGCATCGGGTTTTCCATCCCCGTGAACACCGCCAAGCGCGTCGTCTCCGAGCTGATCCAGTACGGCAAGGTCCGCCGCGGGTCCATCGACGCGGAGCTCGTGCAGCTCAACGATTCCATCGCGAATTACGCGAAGCTCCCGACGAACAAGGGCCTCCTCGTCTCCCAGGTGTCCAAGGGAAGCCACGCCGAGAAGGCGGGACTCAAGGGGGGCACCGAAGCGGTGCGCTACGGCTCGGGCAGGAACAACTCGGTCATCTACCTCGGCGGCGACATAATCACCGCCATCGCGGGGCAGAAGGTCGAGACCCTCACGGATTACTATTCGGCCCTCGAGTCGAGAAAGCCCGGGGAGACCGTGGAGATCACGGTGCTCCGGGGCAGGCAGCAGATCAACCTGAAGATCAACCTCGCCGAGCGGGCGAACTGAACCGGCCCATGCGTCCCTTCAAGGTCGTATCCGAATACGTTCCCTCGGGCGACCAGCCCGAGGCCATATCGGCGCTGGTCGACGGGCTCCGCGCGGGCGACCGTTTCCAGACCCTGAAGGGCGTTACCGGTTCGGGCAAGACCTTCACGATGGCCAAGATCATCGAGGAAGTCCAGCGGCCCACCCTGGTGATAAGCCACAACAAGACCCTCGCCGCCCAGCTCTACCGCGAGTTCAAGACCTTCTTCCCGAACAACGCGGTGGAGTATTTCGTTTCCTATTACGACTACTACCAACCCGAGGCCTACGTGCCCTCCCGGGACCTCTACATCGAGAAGGACGCCTCGATCAACGACGAGATCGACCGGCTACGCCTTTCCGCGACCTTCTCCCTCATGGAGCGGCGCGACGTGATCGTCGTGTCCACCGTTTCCTGCATCTACGGCCTCGGCTTGCCCGAGTCCTACCGGGACATGAGGATCCATATCGAGAAGGGCGAGACCCTCGATCCCGACGAGCTCAAGAAGCGCCTCGTCTCGCTCCAATACGAGCGGAACGACGCGGTCCTCGAGCGTGGCCGCTTCCGCTCCCGGGGCGACACCCTGGAAATTTTCCCGGCCTACCTCGAGGAAGCCTACCGCATCGAGTTCGACTGGGAGGAAATCGCGCGCATCCGCCGGTTCAACCCGGTCTCCGGGGAGATCACCATGGAGCTCGACGAGCTCGCGATATACCCGGCCAAGCACTTCGTCATGAAGGAAGACGCGATCCCGAACGCCCTGGAGCGCATCCGGGAACAGCTGGACGAGCAACTCGCCCGCTTCAAGATCCAGGGCAAGCTCCTCGAGGCCGAGCGCCTGAAGACCCGGACCGAGTACGACCTGGAGATGCTCGCCGAGATGGGCTATTGCCCGGGAATAGAAAACTACTCGGCCCCCATCGCGCGGCGAACCCCCGGCGAGCCCCCGGCCACCCTCTTCCATTATTTCCCGGACGACTTCCTCCTTTTCATGGACGAGAGCCACGTGACCTGGAGCCAGGTCGGCGCCATGTACGAGGGCGACCGTTCGCGCAAGCAAAACCTCGTGGACTTCGGCTTCCGCCTCCCCTGCGCGCTCGACAACCGCCCGCTGAAGATCGGCGAGTTCGAGGGCATGATCAACCAGGCGGTTTTCGTGTCCGCCACGCCCCGGGAGGAAGAGATCAAGCGCTCCGCCCGGGTGGTCGAGCAGGTGATCCGGCCGACGGGGCTTTTGGACCCGAAGATCGAGGTGCGCCCCAGCGAGGGGCAGATGGAGAATATCTACGGCGAGGTAAAGGCCCGCATCGCCCTGGGCGAGCGGAGCCTCAGCCTGACCCTTACCAAGCGAATGGCCGAGGACCTTACCGACTACCTGACGGGCCTCGGGCTCAAGGTGAAGTACATCCACTCCGAGGTGGAGACGATCGAGCGGGTGGAGATATTGAAAGGGCTCCGCGCCGGCGAGTTCGACATCCTGGTCGGAATCAACCTCCTCCGCGAGGGCATCGACCTGCCCGAGGTTTCCTTCATCGGCATCCTCGACGCGGACAAGATCGGCTTCCTCCGGTCCACCACGAGCCTCATCCAGATAATCGGGCGGGCGGCGCGCAACGTGAAGGGCACGGTGGTCATGTACGCCGACCGGATGAGCGACGCCATGAAGGCCGCGATAGAGGAAACCGACCGGCGCCGGGCCATCCAGGAACAATGGAACGCGGACCACGGCATTACGCCCACCACGATCAAGAAGGCCATCGAGGATATCCTTACCCGCGAGAACGAGCTCAAGAAGGAGGCCGCGGAGACCGAATCCGGCGTGCTGGTGTCGAGCTACAACCTCCTCATCCCGCAGGAGCGGAAGAAGCTCGTGAAGGAACTCGAAAAGCAGATGGCCGAGTACGCCGAGCTTCTCCAGTTCGAGGAAGCGGCGGTAATCCGCGACCGCATCGCGGAAATAAAGGCAATGGACAAATAGGGGGCAAGGAGCAAAAAACTCCAAAAACGCGACTATTTGCGCGGAATCCGTTAATTTCCCCATCGGTGCGCTATACTTACTATATCAACCTAAGTCGAGCTTCATTGCGTACTCCTGGTTATCAGGGAGGTTGTTCAGATGAAGCGCATAGCGTGCCTTTTATCGCTCACCGTTCTTTTGGCGGCAACACCGCTCGTCCTTGCCGCCCAATCCAATGAAATAACGCTCACGGTATTGCCGAGCCTCGCCTTCCCGCTGGGACCGACCCTCCCGGACGGGCTGGCCTATTATGAAATGGGCTACGGCGGCTCGGTCAGGGGCGAGTTCATGCCTTCCTTTACCCGAAACCTTTTCGGCAGGCTGTCCCTGGATTACGAGACCCTGCCGATCAGCGGCTCGAGCGAAAGCGTGAGTTTCGCCTACGTCGGGGGGGACCTGGGCTACGCCTACAGCCCGACGGCCCGGCTCGTGCTGCGGGCCGCCGCGGGTGGGGGCCTCTACATGGCCACCGCCACGGCCGGTTCGGTGCGGAATCCCTACGCGGAAGCCGGGGGCGAAGTCGTCCTCCGTTTCAACCCCACCGTATCGATGGGACTCGGGGGCAAGTACCGCTACCTTCCCATCCCGGACGACGTGCTTTACCAGGGCGTCTCGCTACAGGTAGGCCTCGTCTACGATCTCGCGGGATCGAAGAAGGGCACCGAGGTGCGCCTGTCGCCCCAAATAGCCCCGGTGTTCCCGCTTTTTTACACCTATTACGACAAGAACGCCTTCGGTACCGCCACCGTCAAAAACAACGAGAACATTCCCGTCCAAAACGTGAAGGTCCAATTTTACGCGAAGCAGTTCATGGACTCGCCGAGGGATTGCGGGGAAATCGCGAGCCTGGCCCCGGGAGCCGCCCGGGACGTGCCGGTTTACGGGCTTTTCAACGACTCGATCTTCAGGGTGACCGAGGGCACGAAAGCCGCCGGGGAGTTCACGATCGAATATTGGTATCTCGGGCGAAAAACCACCCAAACCATACCGGTAACCCTGGTGGTCGAGAACCGAAACGCCATGACCTGGGACGACGACCGCAAGGCCGCGGCCTTCGTGACGGCGAAAGACCCCATCGTCCTCGGCTTTTCCAAGAGCATCGCCTCGACGGTCCGCTCCGATACGGCGACCCCGGCAATATCGACGGAGTTCCGCACCGCCCTCGCGTTGTTCCAGGCGCTCAAGACCTACGGTCTCGGCTACGCGGTGGATCCCTCCACCCCCTTTACCGAGCTTTCCTCCAATAAAACCGCCGTCGACTTCCTCCAGTTTCCCGGGCAAACCCTCTCCTACCGGGCCGGGGATTGCGACGACCTGAGCGTGCTCTACGCCGCCCTCCTCGAGGCCGTGGGCATCGAGTCCGCCCTGGTCACGACGCCCGGCCATATCTTCATCGCCTTCAACCCGGCCATCTCCCCGGAAAACGCGGCCCGCGCCTTCCCGGGACCCAACGACTTCGCCGTCATCGACGGGAAGGTGTGGGTGCCCGTCGAGGTAACCCTCGTAAGGGACGGCTTCCTGAAGGCCTGGAGCGTCGGCGTGAACGAGCTGGCCGCGGCGGCAGCCGAGGGTACCGCGAATGTGTACCCGGTGCGCGACGCCTGGACCGTGTACGAACCCGTCGGCTTCGCCCAGGCGGGCACCCTGGTCGCCCTTCCCCCCGTCGAAACCCTCGCGGCCGCCTACCGGACGGAAATCGAGCGGTTCTCCCGGGCGCAAATCGCCGACCGCGTCGCGACCCTCGAGCGGCTCATAAAGGCCGGCACCGAGAGCGACAAGAACGCGAACCGGCTGGGAATCCTGTACGCCCAGTACGGGTTCCTCGCCGACGCGCGGGCCCAATTCGATTTCGCCATCAAGAAGAGCGGGCTTTCCCAAGCCCGGATAAATCTCGGAAACGTGGAATATCTGCAGGGCAACTACCCCGAGGCGAGAACCCAGTACGAGGCGGCCCTGCAGGCGATCCCCGGCAGCTCGGCCTGCCTCGTGGGACTCGCGCGGACCCAGCAGGCGCTCGGCGACAACGCCGGCTTCAGGACCACCATAGCGGAACTGAAGACCTCCGACTCCGCCGCCGTCGCCCAGTACTTCCCCGACGGCTCCACGAGCCGGGCCGCCGACGCGGATGACAGGAGGATAGATTTATGGGGCGAATGAATAGGATAAAATCAGTAGCCGGGGCGATTCCCCTGCTCCTCGCGGTCGCGGCCCTCTCGACCTGCGACAACGCCATCAACCTCAAGGACAGCATCCAGGTGGAACTCCTGAAAGCCAACGACCGATACCTTAAGGTCCTGGACGTATCTATCCCGGTCGACCTTTATAATAATTTCAACCCCACCGGGACCATCAGCATCTCTTTCGACCGCGATATCGACCTCGCCTCCCTCACGGCACAGACCGTGGTCATCAAGGACGAGTCGGGGGCACGGGTGGACTATCCGCTCAAGGGCATCGAATACGTGTCGAGCGCGCGCCTGGTAAGGGTAAGGGTGTATCCCTACCTCGATACCGACGAGGATTTCACGATTACCGTCGCCGGCGTGAAAGGTTCCGACGGCAGCGAGATCTACGACAAGCCGACGAAACCCTTCCATACCCAGAACATCCTCGCGGGGAGCATCCTCTCGATCGAGTCGACCGATGCGGACAGCGATGAGGGCGTGTCCGGCGTCTCAACGGTGGATATCGACTGCCAGGTGAACGACCGGTACGCCACCCTGAAGTACAAGATTTCGCTGGATTACGAAACCGCCGACGTGCCCGCCTGGTCCGCTCTCTCGGATCCGTTTTCTTACCCTGCCGGGGGAACCTTCACGATCGGCGATCAGGATCTTTCCACCCTTACCGGTTACGGCGACGGCCCCCTTCGGGTCACCGTGCAATTTCTCGGGTATGACCCCGGCACCGGCTATTACGTCGAAGGCATGAGCGATACGGTCAACCTGTACGTCGACACCGAAATCCCGGGAGCCGGCACGCTCTCCGTCAATAGCGGCGCCGCCTGGACCAACTCGACCGCGGTAACCCTCGCGGTATCGGACGTAAGCGACGGCTCGTTCTCCAGCGGCATCCCGGAAGCCCGCTTCTCCAACGACGGGACGAATTGGTCGGGCTACGTACCGATCACGAGCTCCATCGCCTGGGACCTCCTAAGCGGCGCGGGCGGCTCCTCGGCCAACGGAACCCGCACGGTCTACGCCAAGGTCCGCGACGCGGCATACAACGAGTCCGTCACGGTATTCTCGGATACCATCGGTTACGACAACGTC
>QKCE01000050.1 GCA_003245785.1 Spirochaetales bacterium
GGGGCGAACGACGCCAACTCCAACGGCGACGGCGACGGCTTCCAGGAAAGCCTGAAGGACAAGGGCGGATACGACGAATGGTTCGCCTACTTCGACACCACGGCGCTGCCCGACGGGCCGATCACCGTGTACTACGTCGCCCACGACGAGAACGACAACAAATACATCGGGCGAACGAGCGGCCAGATCACGAACAACCCGCCGAGCGTCACCCAGGTGACGGTGAACGGCAGCGTGCTCGACGCCTCGCCCTGGAAGGTGAAGACCGCGGGCGATACCTTCGACGTGAACGTATCCGCGACCGACACGGGTTCCGGCGCGAGCATCGCCGCCGCGGGCTGGAAGCTCGAGGTCATCAACCGTTGGGGTAACGGGACCGACATAGCCGCCTCCGCCGAATCCGGCTTCACCGGCTGGGAATACGGCAGCGACGCGGGCGCGGTTCGCGACTTCTCGGTTCGCGGCTCGGGTTCCTCCTTCCCGGTAACCGCCACCGTGACGCTCGACTTCGACACCGACGGTACCGGAACTTCCGATACCGGCGACGGTTTCGAGGAAGGGTACTGGTACGAGCTCCGGGCGACGACCGTGGACGCCGACGACAATATCGCGACGCAGATCTTCTACATGAAGGCCCAGAACAACGACACGAACGCGCCCACGGTAACGATCGATCCCATAAACCAGGATTCCGTTTCAATGTGGACGAGTAAAATCACGCCCTTGAGCCTCAATATCGCCGCCGCCAACCTGACTTCCGGCTCCTCGACGATTTCCGTCGGGCTACCCTCGTGGATCACGAGCGGGACGAAGGTCATGTTCGCCGGCGAAAACGTCCCGGGCGGATTCTCGAGAAATACCGTGTATTACGTGCGCGACATGGTTTCCGGGACGAGCTTCGCCCTCGCCGCGAGTTACGGCGGAACGGCGATCAGCGTGAGCGGCACGCCCACGGGCACCTACCGACTCGCCTCGGGCGGCCACGTGGAAGCCTCGGGCGACAGCGCCTACAGCAAGACGACGGCCGACGCCGACGTTTCGGGAACGATCAGGCTGACGGGTACGGTCTTCGACGACACCGACGTGTCCTCCCTCGCGATCTCCATAAACGGGTCCGTCGTCGCCACCCTGACGCCGACCTTGGGCCTTACCGGCAAGACCGGCGACGTGATCAACGGCTGGACCTATGACTGGGCCTACGTCTGGGATACCTCGACGATTACCGAGGTCGCCAAGCGCGACGTGAGCATCGTCCTTACCGCGGCGGACGCCTCGACCTATTCGGCGGACGGAACGGCTTCGGCCCAGGCGGACGTCGTGCCCTATATCACGACGATACTCGACGCGAACGGCCTGAGCGCCGACGTCCTCCGCGGCGCGACGGGCAAGTACTCCATCGCGAGCTCGGCCTCCAACGTCCTGACGGTCCGGGGTTACAACCTGGGCGCCGCGGCGACCTATACGCCGACGGCCTACAACTCCGCGACCGCCTACGATACCGCCTGGACGGCGAACCGCGAGGCGAACTGGGCTACGGGAACTTCCGGGACCGCGACCATGGGCAACTCGGGCTACCCGGGCAACTGGGTAACCGTGTCCAAGAACTGGGCGCGTTCCGGCTGGCTCACGATCGTCGTGAACGGCGTGCCGAGCGTGAACAACCTTGACGTCAACTCGAATTCGAACAACGTGGAAAGCGGCGCGGACCCGCGCACCGCCCAGTGGACCGACGACAGGTATTTGTGGGTGTGGGCGGAAACCCAGGTAAAAATCACCGATCTTTCCGGCTCGACCCCGTCGGACATGACGTACAACAACGCGAACATGCTCATGAACGGCGACCAGCCTGAATTCTCGTGGAACGACGAAAACCAGGGCAACACGAATTACAGCGTCAGCGACAGCGTTGCGCATATCCGCACCGGTTTCCGGCTCACCCGCCCCGCGGGATTCGCCTACGCGACCGTGAGCGGCACGTTGCAGCGCTTCATCGCGACGAGCTTCGATTCGACGTGGAACACCACCGGCGACAATACCGGTTACTTGGAGGTCACCGGCTTCGCCGACCAGGACGCGAACGGGATCTACTCCGCTCAATCGCCCTCGGTTCTCACCCAAGCACTGCGTTGGCCGACGGTCCAGGGTATCGATTACTACGCGCCGGGCGACACGACCATCGGCGTGTACCGGAGCGTCAACCGCTTCCCGCACCCGAAGCTGCTCGCCGAGACCTCGACCGTCGCGGGAAGCGCGAATATCTTCCTCGGGTATTTCGACGCGAACAATTACCACAGGAGCCTCAACTTCGTTTCCTTCAGGATGAACGGGAGCGGCACGACGAACAACAACCTGAGCCGCGCGACCGCGGGGTACATGAAGTCGACGGACGTCATCGAGATCCCGGGGACCAAGGGCAACTCGAGCGAGTTCTTCGATATGGCCCGCATGGGCGCGACGGGCATCGCGGTCGCCTATTACGACGAGACGTCGTTGAACCTCAAGCTCGCCTCCTCGACGGACGCGTTCAACATTACGGGCGTCGCGGCGACGGAGGGGAAGTCGAATTCCTCGATCCCTGAGGTGACGTATATTACGATCACTAATACGACGAGGGCCAATTACGCCGGAAAGTACTTTACGGTTTACAATGTCGGTAGCGCCTATTCGCTGTGGTACGATACCACCGGGTCGGATGCGGTCCCCGCGGGCGTATCGGGCACGGTTATCAGGCTCGATATTTCCGGTTATACGGGCGACGGGACCAATACGATGCGCAATAATATCCGGAACGGCACGCTGAGTGCCTTGCAGACGAGCGCCTCGGCCGCATTCAGCGCCACTGGTACGAACCCGATCATCATTACGGCTCTGACGGGCGGGGCCTCCGCCGATATCGTTCAAAACCTGACCACAGGAACGGCGGTGGGAACGGCGACGGTTAATACCCAGGGCGTGGATGGGGCCGCCTGGTCCACGATCACCGTCGACTCCGGTACCGACGTCGGGCAGTACGTTTCCATGGTCTCGAGCGGCACGAAGCTCTACATCGCGTACTACGACTTCGACAACGCGAACCTGAAGATGGCGCGCGTTTCCTGGAACGGCGGCGCGCCGACCGTGGACGGCATCGTGAGCGTGGACAATTACCTTTCGGCCGGAAGCTGGACGAACGTCACGCTGATGAACAACCCGGCCCTGACCGGCATTTCGTCCGCGCAGCCGGTGATCGCCTACTATTCCGACTCTTACAACGGGACGAAGAAGTCGATACGGTACGCCTTCCCCCTATTCGACGCCACGTCGGGCACCATGTCTGACGGTACCCTCAACTCCGGGGCGGACGACGAGTACAGCGGTTCGTGGGAGGTGGTGGCCATACCTGCGATCACGGTGCCCCAGGGCGGCGCCAAGACTTTCAACCGGGTACAGCTCGGGTTGTACGATTCCGCCACCTTGCCGGTCGTCGGCTGGCAGGGCTCCTATCTCGAGTACGCGAAACTGCTGCCGAACGACTGATCGGGATGCGTACCCGAAAAAGCCAAAGGGCCGACCCAAACGGGTCGGCCCTTTTTTTGATCTTGCCGCGCGTGGCACGCTTCGGTAACCGGCGGCCTTCACTCCCCCGGATCGAACCGCTCGACCAGCGCGCGGTACTCCGGGCTTTGGTCAGCCAGGGTCCAGTTCGGGCTCACGGCGGGCATTTCCCCGGACTTGGCGTCCCAGGAGAAGAAAGGCTGGCCGGTCAGTTTGGTAAGCGTATCGGTCACGCCGGGACTCGTCAGGTAACGGACGAGCAGGCGCGCGGCCTCGGGCGCCGGGGTCGACGCGGAAACTCCTATCCAAACGGCGGACCCCACCGACCAGGCGGGGTCTTCGCTCCGGTGCGGAAAGGCGAGGAATTCCAGTCGGTTCCTGCGTTGGGGGGGGATGGGGCTGAGATACTCGGCGGATACCAGGGCGAACGCCGCCTCGCCCCGATCGAGCGGGAGCAGTCCCTTCGCCCAGCCCTCGGCCCAGAGTCCCGGGGCGAACCACCCGAGGCCTTTCCAGCGCATGAGCTCGTCGTAGGCGGCGGCGGTTGCCGCGTCCTCGGGGCCGGGCAGGGACGCGACGGCGGCGGGGCCGGCGGTGGCGGCCGTCCAGTGCTCGAGGAGCAGGACGAAGGGCCACTTGTGGCTGTTGCCCAGGGTCAGGGGCGCGATGCCGGTCTTCGCCGCCGCCTCCAGGATAGCGCGGAACTGGTCGGGAGTGCAGGCGCCGGAGCGGAGGGCGGCCACTTCCCCGGGAAGGCCGGCTTCGATCTTTTTCAATACGTCCGAGCGGGCCGCGAGGAACCAGAGATTCCCGGTCCAGGGAGAAGGCGGGTCCGCCCAGGGTCTCGAGAGCCCGGCGGTATCGGAGAAGCACGCGATATCCGCTTGCGACGCCGTGGAATCGGCGGGCGAAAGCAGCGAAACGGTTATGGCCGGATAAAGGGAATGGAAACTCGCGAGCACGCGGTTGAGGGCGGCGAGGGTGGCATCGTCGTTCCAGGGCTGCGCGACGGCGAGGGTAGCGGGCACGATTCGGGATTTCGCGGAGTTACGCGCGAGGGTCGCGACGCCTATACCGAGGGCGAGCAGGCCCAGGAGCGCCGCGAATATAATTGCGTACTTGCGCCTCATCGGTTCCTCTTGATCGCGGCCGCGAGCTTCGCCGCCGTTTCTTCCGCGCTTTCGCGCTTTTGCGCGTCGAAAAACCCGGTCATGAACCGGTTGAAGTCGTAGGCTTCCTGTGCGGTCATCGCGCGGTCCATTTGCGGGACGGGGCGCCGGGCGGCGGCAAGGATTTTCCGCTCCGTCGATTTCAGGTCGTCCGCGGTCCCCTGTGACGCCGTATCCTCGGCGTCGGAAGGCGCGGGAAACGCGGACACGCGGTATTGGTCGCCCGTGAGGCCCGGGGCTCCCGCGTGGGCGTAGGCGAGGGCGAGGGCGAGGGCCGCCTCGGGCCGGGCGGATGACGCGCGAACGGCGTATCCCTGCAGGTTAACTATCTCGCCCCTTTTCCCGCGGGAGCCGGAGCCGGCGGGAACGGGCATGAAGGCCACGGCGTCGCGGTTCGTGACCCGGGCCCACGCGGAGGCGCCGACGAGCGTGAAGGCGGCGCGCCCGGCGACGACCGCGTTCAGGGCGTCGGCCCAGTTTTGGGCATCGGAGGCGTTCCCGAAATATCCCAGGTCCCGCCAGTTCTCGAGGGTCTTCAGCGCAGCGACCATCGAGCGCGAGTCGAAGGACCGTTCTCCGGAAAGGAGCTTGAGGTGTTCGTCGCCGCCGTTTTCGCGCATGTCGATATAGGTGAGCCAGGCTCCCGCCGGCCAACCGAAGGAAGCGCCGAGCGCGATAGGCGTTACGTCGGCGGCCTTGAGCGCGCGGAACGAGGCCTCCAACGCCTTCCAGGACTCCGGCGGGGCAATGCCGCTGTCTTCGAGCAGCTTTTTATTGTAGATAAGGCCCCAGGTCGAGAGCGCGGCCGGGACCATGCGGGACGCCGGTTCCCTCCCTGTATCGGTAATCCAGCCGGGATTTTTTCCCCCGCCGGCGAGGTTCTTTCCGTAGGGGGCGAGGTCAAGGAGGAGTCCCTCGGCGGCGGCGGACCCGAAATCCCTTCCCCATTCGGCCAATACGAGATCCGGCGCGGACTCCTCTTGCCTCAGCGAGGCCAGCCACCCCACGGACCTGTCGCTTTCCGTGAACGACGTAACGCCGATGGAGTTGGCCGTTTCCTCGAGGCGGGCGTCGCGCTTCGGCGTCCAGGCCGTAATCGCGCCGGACGGATCGAGGGGTTTGGCGCCGCAGGAAAGGAAAACCCCGCAGAGGAGGGCTATCAACCAAGCGGATATCGAGGCATCGATAGAACGGGATTGATTGCGCATAGTTGGCATATTGTACCCCAAAGGCGCCGATCCGGAAAGCGCGAGTTTTTATTCCCTCGCCTTCGCGGTCACCGCTTCGGTTTCCATCACGAGGGCTTCCGTGGCGCCCAGGACCCGGGGATCGAAGTCGTCCATGTCGCGCCCCGCGTAATGGCGCATGACCAGCGAGAGCGCGCGTTTCCGTTCCCCGTCGTCCTTTGCCCGCCGAATCGTGCCGCGGCCCGCCACGCTCCGGTAATTCATGCTCCATTCGCAGGGCCGCTCCCCGGTGACGAGCTCGTGGCCCGTATCGATCACGAAGGCGGCATGGGCGTTCGCGTCTACCAGGTCGAGTTTCTTTCCCTCCCTCGCGCAATGGAAATAAAGGATCAGTTTCCCGGACGCGACCCGCTCCCACCCGTAATTGAGCGCCACCGCGTAGGGCCAGTCGCCGTCCATCAGCGCCAGTCGGCACGAATCCGCTTCCTCAAGGATTGAATCCATGGCCTTCGCGTCGGTTATCTGCCGGTCTTTTCGTCTCATCGAAATGTCTCCTTTCGCGCGTCTTCGCGGGGGCGGCGAAAGCCGCTTCCCACGGAATCCTACCATACATCGACGGGACGCGTACCGCGTTTTTTCCGTCGGCCGCGGGCGGTTCGGGAGGAGGGACGAGAAAAAATGGCGAGAGGCTTCCCTTCGTGCTAGAATAAGGTTATGCCAACGGGAGTCAATCGTGAAAAGTGAGAAATCCTTCGCCGTTTTCGCCTGTCTGCTCTGCGCCGGAATTTCGGCGGGAAGTCTGCCGGGTTGCGCGTTCGTCTCGTCGGTCATCGCCCCGGGCGCGCGGCTCGTAACCCTTGAAAGCCCGGGCACGGCCTGCGCGATCGGGCAAATCGTCGAGACCGCCTCTTCGCGGATCGAGGTCGTATACGACTCGCGAGTGCCTTCCGCCTCCGTCGCCGCCGGGCCGGGAGAATTGCCCAAGTCCGCGGCGAAGTCGATTTCGGCCCGCCGGACGTCCCTCGCCAAGTCGGCCATGGCGGACTCGGGGGCGAAACTCGGCGACGTGAAGGTTTCCGTGTCATTACGCGATACCGTTACCCGTACGGTTCCGACCTTTTCCCTTTACGGGCATATTCAGGATCAAATGGCGAAAAACGACGGGCTGCGCTCGATGATCCGGAATTATGCCGCGGTGGGCGCCCGATTCGAGGTGGTCTCCGGCACTATCCATGGCCGACTGGCCCTTTCGGTTACCGACGCCACCGGAAAATCGCTGGAGCTCGACCCCGCCGTGCTTGCCGCGGTCGCGGAGGCTTTGGGCGCGAGGCTCAAACGGGACGACGCCGCGTCCGCGTACCTTTCGGAACCGGTCGAGATGGGTTTTTACGCGGACCGGAGGATGGTGCGCGCCCTTACGAGCGCCGCGCAAACCGACCCTAAATCGGTGAAGTGACGCGGCGGGAAGGGGGGCGCAAAGCGCGCTATCGGGGGGTGATCACTTCCCCCGCTTGGCCTTCGCCGCCGCGCGGGCCGCGTTTTCTTCCAGGCGGTAGCGGGTAATGCGGGCGATAAGATCGTAGGGGATCGGCTGGTCGTGGGGAAAGCGGATGGTACCCTTGGACACCGAATAAGGCAGCAATTCGTCCTGAAAATGCCCGACCCCGGAAGGGGTGGGGAAAAAACCGATATGGTCCTTGAACGCGGCGAAGTGGACGAGGTTCCCCTCGAACCAGAAGGTCGGCATTTGATAGCTTATCCGTTCCGTCGCGTCCGGTGCGGCCTCGGCGATTACCGCCCGGATCTTCCGGAGCCGCTCGGCGATCGCCTCGTGAAAGCCCGCGATATACGTGTCGATATCCCCAACCGTTTTGTTATCCGCATCCATTTTTTCAGACCTCCCGGTATCGTTTCAGCCGGCGCAAAAAATATCGAGCGCTTCGTCCAGGCTCGGCACGAAGATATGCCGCCCCGTGCGGTTGGACTCGTAGATGAAGTCCCTGAGGCTCTTGCTTTCCACCTCGCCGAACTCGCCGACGATGCCGAAGCCGACCCCGTAATTGCTCGCCTTTTGGAGAATCTCGCCGGCGACGCCTGTCTTGAGGTCGAAGAATTCGGGGCAGACGTTTTCCTGCCGGATCACGATGTGTCGGGTGCCGGAGTTGGCTACCAGGTCGAGGAAGTCGCCCGTGTCGCGGACGATGACGCCTTCCGCGAGAATTTCGGCGACGCGGACGCAGTTCCGCTCATGGATAACTGTTTTCATGCTATAGCTCCCTTGCCATTCACGTATGAAACACGTTCGACGATGCGTTCGTTACGGACCTGGTATAAGTCGACGCCCTCCGCTCCCTCCGTCTCCCACCGTACCGCGGCCCTGAGGGGCGTGCCGAATGAATCGACGGGCGAGACGGCCGGGGCCGTTCCGGCCCGAAAGGAATCCTCCAGGGCGTTGAGTATCGCTGTCTTTCCCCGGGCACGCGAGACAGTCCCCCCGGCGACGGGCCACTCGAACAGGGCGTCGTCGGAAAGCAGCTCGGCGATTCCCGCGGCGTCCCGGGCGTTCCACCGCTCCGTCGCCGTAAGGGCGAGCCGGATCGCGGCCTCGACCTTGGCCATTCGGGCGGGACTCATCGGGCCGGCCCCGTCGGGGAACGCGCGGCGTTTCTGTCCATGGAAACGAGTGTATCACGGTTTTTCGCCGTCGGGTACGCGATTATTCGTCGAAGGGCTCGCCCCGCACCGCTTTCAGCACGTATTCCCCGTATTTTTCGGCTTTCGAGGGGCCTATCCCGGTCACGCGGAGAAGGTCTTCAGGACTGGCGGGTTTTGCCGCCGAGATCGCTTCCAGGGTCCGGTCGCTGAAAACCACGTAGGGCGGGACCGATGCCGCGCGCGCCAGGGCGGTACGGAAACGCTTGAGTTCGGCGAATATCCTCGACCCCTCCGGATCGGCGGAAGGATCGGGCGCGGCGACCGGGGCCTTGCCCTTGCCGACGGGGCCCTTCCCGCTCGCGCCGGATTTCGCTCCCGGCTTGCCGCTTGCCCCTCCGGCGCCTTCCGCTGCCAGCGTGACGGGGAGGCTGATCGTTTCCCGCCCTGCCAGGGCGCTTTTCGCTTCCCCCGTGAGGCTAAGCACGCCGTAATCGTCCGATTTCGCGAGGTAACCTTCTTCGACGAGAACCCGGCCGAGCTCGAACCAGTCGTCCTTCCCGTATTCCGTCCCGATGCCCCAGGTCGTTAGCTTGTGATGCCCGTTGTCAACCACCCTCTTTTGCCTTGACCCGGTAAGCACGTCGACGACGTAGGCGAGGCCGTAGCGCTCCCCGGTCCTGAGCACGCAGGAAAGGAGCTTTTGGGCCGGCACGGTCACGTCGGTCTCGGCGGCCGCCGGCCGGTCGCAGGCGTCGCAGCAGGCCCCCGCGGCGCCATCGGGCTCGTATCGCTCGCCGAACCATTCAAGGAGCGCTGCCCTCCGGCAGGTCCGCGACTCGGCGTAAGCGGTCATCGCCGCTAACCGGTCTTCCGCCTTCCTCGCTTCCCGGGCGGACATTTCCTCCATGAAAAAACGGATCTTGCGGGTATCGCCGTAGCCGTACAAGAGGAGGGCGATCGCGGGCCTGCCGTCCCTCCCGGCGCGGCCGATCTCCTGGTAGTATTGTTCCGGGCCCTTCGGAAGGTCGTAATGGATCACGAAACGCACATCGGCCTTGTCGATCCCCATGCCGAAGGCTACCGTCGCGACCATCACCTTGGCCTCCCCGCGCAGGAAGCGTTCCTGGTTCGCGGCGCGGGTTTCGTCGCTCAAGCCCGCATGGTAGGGGAGGGCGGCGTGCCCCCCCGACGCGAGTTCCGAGGCGAGGTCGTCCACCTGCTTTCTCGAAAAGCAGTAGACGATGCCGGACTCGCCCGGCCGTTCCGCGAGGAAGCCGAGGATCCTGTGGACGGGGTTATGCTTTTTCTCGACGGAGAGGTAAATGTTTTTCCGGTTGAAGCTCGCGACGAATTCCGCGGGGTCGGCGAGGCGGAGGGTTTTCTTGATATCGGAGCGGACCTGTTTCGTGGCCGTCGCGGTAAGGGCCAGGCACACGGCTTTCGGGGCGATCTCCCGGATCTCGGCCAGGGTCCGGTATTCCGGCCGGAAGTCGTGACCCCACTCGGATATGCAGTGGGCCTCGTCGATCGTCAGGCAGTCGATCCGGGTTTCCGCGAGCAATTCCCGGGTCCGCTCGTTCGCGAGGCTTTCCGGTGCGAGGTAGAGGAGCTTTATGCCGCCCGCGCGTATCCGGTCCACCGTCCCGAAATACTCGTCCTTCTCGAGGGTACTGTTAAGGAAGGCGGCGCTTACGCCCCGGGCGAGCAGCGCGGTTACCTGGTCCTGCATGAGGGCGATGAGCGGCGAGACGACGACGGTCATTCCGGGAAACACGAGGGCCGGGACCTGATAGCAGAGGGACTTTCCGCCGCCGGTCGGCATTACCGCCAGGGTATCCCTCCCCGCGAGCACGCCCTCGATTATCTCCCGCTGGAGGGGCCTGAAGCCGTCGTGGCCGAATACTCCTTTCAGGATCGATTCGGGGGTCGGTAGGATAGAATGGTCGCTCATGCGGGGATTGTACACGATTCGCTCCTTCTTTGCCCGGGTTATCGGACGGCTCGGAGTGGTAAAAAAACTTGACAGCACTATTTTTTGGATTTATAGTTACGTAAGCGCTTACGTTCGGAGGAATACGTGGCTGTCAAATTGAGTGACGTGGCGAGAATGGCGGGCGTCTCGACCGCGACGGTATCGAGAATCATCAATAAGCTTCCCGGCTATTCCGAGGAAACCCGGGAGAAAGTCCTGCGCGTTATCGAGGAATCCGGCTTTCAGCCCAACGCGCTGGCCCAGGGTCTCGTGAACAGGAAAAGCAATACCATCGGAGTGCTTCTCCCCAGCCTGTCCACCCATTTTTCATCCCTGCTGATTCGGGGAATCGAGCGCGCGGCTTACAGCCAATCAACCGGCGTTTTTATTTGCAATACCGACAACGACGGCGAGCGAACCATGGAATACCTGTCTATGCTCACGCAAAAGAGGGTCGACGGCATCATTTTCGCCTCCGAGTGGCTTACCGACGATTACGCGAACTTTCTGAAGAAGGCAAAGGTGCCCGCGGCCCTGGTAGCTACCGCATCGGAGGATAATCACTTCCCTTACGTGAAAGTCGACGACTATTCGGCTTCCAGGGACGCCGTGAAGTACCTGATCCAGCGGGGACATCGCAAAATCGGGTTCATCACGGGTCGCGCCGACGATCCCATCGCGGGCCGACCCCGAATAGAGGGGTATCGCGCCGCGCTGCGGGAGAGCGGCCTCGACCCCAGGGATGCCGACATCGCCTTCGGGAATTTCCACTTCGAGTCGGGAGTCGATGCCATGGCCGAATTGTACGGACGGGGCCTTGGCCATACCGCGGTATTCGCCTCAAGCGACGAAATGGCGCTCGGCGCCATGTCCTGGCTTCACGCGAAGGGTATTTCCATACCGGAAGAAATGTCCGTTATGGGCTATGACGATACCATCGACGCCCGAATTTCCTACCCGACCCTGACGACCCTGAGGCAACCGATCGAGGCAATGGGCGAGAAGGCCTTTGAATTACTGATGGACGGGCCAAACGCCCGCAGCGTGATCATGGGCCATTCGATCACGAGCCGGGATTCAGTACGGGATTTAATATGATTTTATTAATTCAAGCGTAAGCGCTTACGCTTGAAAATACGGAAAAGGAGGTGAAAATGATCAAGGAAAGGACCGCGAAACTTGAAGAGCGAAGCATCCGTATACTTCTTGAAAACCAAAGCGAATACGGATCCTTCATCGCGAGTCCGACGTTTTCCCAGTATGGGTATTCCTGGTTGCGGGACGGTTCGTTCATTGCCTGGGCGCTGCTCGAGCGCGGTTACGTTGAAGAGACGGAACGGTTCCTCGATTGGTGCGCGGCCGTAATCGACCGGTATTCGTGGAAAATCGCGGAGCTGCCCGGATTGATCGACTCGGGCAAGGCGGCGGCGGGGAATTTCCTGCAGGCGCGGTATGCCCTGGACGGTTCGGAAGACACCGGCGAATGGCCGAACTTCCAGATCGACGGGTACGGGACGTGGCTTTGGCTCGTAGCCGAGTTCTGCGCGGCGAAAGGGCTCGCTGCCGTCCCCGGCCGTTGGGCGAGCGCGGTTTCCGCGACGGGACGCTATCTGCGCCTCGTGTGGCGATTGCCGAACAGCGATTGCTGGGAGGAGAACCCCGACAAGATCCACCCGTCCACCCTGGCGTGCGTGGCGGGCGGCTTGAGAGCCCTCGGCGGGTTCCTCGGGGATACCGAATGGCTCGCGCTTTCGTCGGAAATCGAGGGCTTTATACGGGCCAATTCGTCGCCGGTAACGGGAGTGCCGAAGTATATCGGCTCGGAAAGCGTCGACTCGAGCCTTCTTTGGCTGACCGTGCCCTTCGGGATTCTCGGGACCGGGGACGAGCTCATGGCGCGTACCGTTCGGCGGATCGAGGAGCGGTTACTGGAGAAGGGAGGGGTCAAGCGCTACCCCGAGGACACGTATTACGGCGGCGGCCAATGGATTTTGCTCACGGCGTGGCTGGGGCTGTATTACCTGGGGGAGGGGAGGGTGGCCGACGCCGAAATCGTTCGAGATTGGATCGTCGGCCGGATGGAAGAAGACGGCTCATTGCCCGAGCAGGTACTCGAAATCGTCAATGAGCCGTCAATGATAGGGCCATGGGAAGACCGATGGGGGAAAGTCGCAAGTCCCCTTCTGTGGTCCCATGCCATGTTTCTGATCCTGGATCAGAGGCTTAATAGAGTATCTCGTTAAAGGAGAATTGTATAGCGATGAAAAAGACAGTCGTTTTCTTGGGCGTCGCGATCGCCCTCCTCGCGGGGATGTCCCCCGCCTTCGCCCGCGGCAGCGGGGAAAAAAAGGTAACCATCCATTTCTTCACCGGCCGCGTCGAGACGGTCGACTGGACCGACAAGGTCATCGCGGATTTCGAGGCTTCCCACCCCGGAATCAAGGTAGAGCAGGAGTATCAAAAGGACGCGAGCAACGCGATAAAGGTTAAGCTCGCCTCCGGCGAGATTCCGGACATCACGACCGTGGTCACGCAGGATTTTATCGATCAGGGCATCTACATGGATATGTCCGGCCTTTCCTACTGGAATCGCATTCTCCCGTCGGTAAAGGACCTTTGCACGGACCTGAAGTCGGGCAAGCAGTACAAGATAGCGACCAACGTGACGGTCGGCGGCCTTTTCTACAATAAGAAAATGTTCTCCGACCTCGGGCTCAAGGACGCTCAGACCTGGGCCGAATTCGTGTCGAATCTCGAGAAGATCAAGGCGGCCTATCCCGACGTTACGCCGCTTTTCCTCGGCGGGCACGATTCATGGACCCTGGGGCACTTGGTCGAGTTTTGGGTTCACGGCATAGTCAAGCAAAAGTACGGTATTCCCGGATCCCGGAAGCTTTTCCTCGACAACGACAAGAACTCCCTCGCGTGGGACGCACCCGGCGGGATCATGGAGAGCTTTGCCCGCGACCTTCTCGAGCTGAGGGACAAGGGCCTTATCAACGACGACGCGGTGAGCGCGACCTACGACAACCAAAAGGAAGCCTTCGCCTCCGGCAAGGCCGCGGTGATCAACCAGGGCATGTGGGTAGTGGGCGACATAATCAAGCTCAACCCGGCCATGAAAGCCAACATCGGGTTCGGGCCTTTCCCCCCGATAATGCCGGGATACCGCCCCATGGTGCTCAGCGCCGAGGATTCGGTCTACGCCGTTGCCGCGAAGACCGCCCATAAGGCCGAGGTCATGGAATTCCTGGATTATCTTTTCAGCCCGGAAGTCCAGCGCTCGTACAGCCTCGCCCGCGGCATGCCCTCGGCTTTCACCGACGCCCAGGCCGATTGGGGACCGATCAAGGACGATGTCGCGAAGACCGTCGGGCAATACGTAAACATCAACTTCTCGACCGAGGCTCCGAGCGGGCTTTCGGTGGACGATACGGGGCGCATGATCCAGGAACTGCTTCTCGGAAAATTCAAGAAGCCGGCGGACTTCGCCAAGGCATACGAGGATCTTTGGAATTCCGCGTACTGACGCGAGTACCGAAGGGATTGACCAATTCTTCCCGGGCGCCCGGCGCCCGGGTCGATCGAGGGTGACGACAACATGAACCGGATTTCCAGGGGGGCGCATGAATACATGGCCCTGCCCGCGTTCCTTCTTTTCTCCCTGTTCTTTCTCTATCCCTTCGCGAGGGGGGTGGGAATGAGCTTGACCGATTGGGACGGGTTTTCCTCGCCCAATTTCGTGGGTCTCCGCAATTTCGCCGCGTTCTTCGGCGATTCGAGGGCCTTGGCCGACGTCGCGCATACGCTCCTGTTTGCCCTCGCGAGCACGCCGCTTCTCAACGTCGCCGGTTTATGCCTCGCCCTGCTTCTCAGCGCCCGCTTTCGCGGACGGGACGTCGTTCGGGCGGCGGTTTACCTTCCGGCCGTCATCAGCCCCATGATCATGGGATCCATCTGGTATTTGCTGCTCCAGCCGAAGCGGGGGATACTTTTCGAGATGATGCGGGAATTCGGCCTCGGTATGGCGGGAAATTGGATGAATTCGGGCGCCACGGCGATCGCGATGGTGATAGTAGTCAACGTATGGCAATTCGCGGGCATGACCATGGTGGTGTACCTCGCGGGCCTTCAGGCCATTCCGGAGGAACATTTCGAGGCCGCGCGGATCGACGGCGCGAACGCCTGGCAAATTTTCGGCCGCATAACCCTGCCCGGGCTCATGCCAGCCCTGAGGATCAACGTAATAACGAACATAATCGGGTCGATGTCCGTATTCGAGGTGATACTGGCGCTCACCAACGGGGGGCCCGGCTACGAGACCGAGTCCCTGAGCATTTATATCATGAGGATGAGCTACGGCAACAAGGCCGGGTATTCCACGGCGGTCGCGCTCGTCCTGTTCGCCATAATCCTGGTCCCCGTGCTGGCAGCGGTTCGCGCCATGGACCGGAAGGAGGACGCATGAACGCTAACGCCGACATGCCGCGCAAGGCCGCGAGCGCCCTAATAGCTTTTTTCGCCCTCGTTCCCTTTTATCTTTTGGTTCTCGTGTCCCTCAAGGGACCCGAGGGCGGGATGGCAACCGTGGGGCTCGTCCCCGAATTTCACGCGGCAAATTTCGCCGAGGCCTGGAACCGTTCGGCCCTGGGACTCGCCATGCTCAACAGCGCCGCGATTACCGTCGGCGCGGTCGCGCTTCTCGTATTTCTCTCGGGCATGGCCGGTTACGCGATCGCTCGGGTCAACTCAAGGCTGAATCGCGCGATATTCTACGTCTTCCTTTTCAGCATGATGATCCCGGGTATCATAAATACCGTCCCGCTTTATACCCTATTGATACGTATCAGGGGCATCAACACCCATTGGGCAATGATCGCGGTGCTCGCCGCCAACGCGCTCCCGTTCTCCGTATTTCTCTACGCGTCGTTCATTCGGGGCATGCCCGCCTCCATGGAGGAAGCGGCCTTCATCGACGGATGCTCCCCCGCCCGGTCGTATTGGCTGATCATCTTCCCCCTGTTGAAACCCGTCACGGCGTCGGTGGTAATCCTTCAGGGATTGGGTATTTGGAATAATTTCGCCCAGGCGGTATTCTTTTTGCAAAACCAGAAAATGCGGACCGTCCCGCTGGCGATCTCCCTTTTCTTCCAGCAGTACGGGGCGAACTGGCCGGTCATGGCGGCGGCGGCGCTGATCGGACTCGCCCCCGCGGTGGCGGCTTTCCTGGCGTTCCAGAAATTCTTCATTCGGGGCATGGTGACGGGAGCGATAAAAGGATGAGCGATTCGATGAACCTATCGTTGAAGACCCTGAAAGGGCGATATCGGGAGGGAGAGCCGGTCGGTTTCGCGCTCGCTCTTCCCGACGGTTTCCGGACCTCCGGCGAGGCGAAGCGGGTACGCGTGGCCGTCTTTCGCGGACTCGACGCGATATTCGAGGGCGACGTCGTCCTTGACGGCGGGCCGGGGCGGGAAACGGGTTTCGCCCTCGAGTTGCCCGCCGGCGCCGCGACGCCGGGCGAGGGGTTTCGCGTGACCGTTTCGGCGGAAGACGGGCACGGTTTTATCCGGAGCGCCTGGACGGCCTTCGATTACGGCGGGGAAGGCGCGTCCCGTTCGGTCCGGTACGGTTTCCTTTCGGAATTCGATTCCGGCGGGGCTTCGGGCGAGTACCCCCCCGGCGACGATTCCGGGGCGGTACGCTTTCTCGCCGAATGCCACAGCACCCACGCGCAATTCTACGACTGGTCCCGCAGGCCGGAAGGCTTCGGGGGAGAGTCAACGACGTATCGCGACCTGATGGGCAAGGAAATCGATCTCGATACGGTACGTCGGAGAATCGCCCAATGCGCAGGGCGGGGCATATTCTCCATGGCGTACGGGGCGGTCTACGCGGCCTCGGAAGACTATGCCCTCGCACATCCCGCCTGGGTTCTCAGGGATTTCGCGGGTAAGCCCCATGCCCTGATCGGCAAATTTTTCATCATGGACGTTTCGGAAGGCGGGGGTTGGAGGGCTAATATCCTACGCCAGTACCGCTACGCCGTCGAGAGCGTGGGCTTCGACGGTATTCACATGGATACCTACGGCTACCCGAAAAAGGCCTTCGTCAGGGACGGCGATTCGGTCGGGTTCGTCCGGCTGGACGAGTCGTTCGGGAGCCTGATCGACGATACGCGCTCGACCCTCGACGCCGTCCTGACCGGCGGGCGACGCGCCCAACTCATCTTCAATAACGTCGGGAACTGGCCCGTGGACCGCACGGGCCCCGCTGCCCAGGACGCGGTATACGTGGAAGTCTGGGAACCCTATGTCCGATACGCCCACTTGCGGGACATCGCGCGTTCCGCCGAAAAATTCGACAAACCGGTGATTCTCGCGGCGTATCTCGCGCCCTTCAGGACCGATCCGGAGCCCGGGGCAGCCGCCGCCGCCGCGAAGCTTTATATGGCGTTTTGCGCCGCCCACGGCGTTTCCTACATATTGTTCGGCGAAAGGGGCGGCGTCCTTACCCAGGGCTATTACGGCGACCACAGCCTTCCCGGTCCGGCCATCTTGGCGGAACTCAAGCCATGGATCGATTTCCCGGTCGCTTACGCCCGGTATTTTTTCGGGTACGGTTATACGGATATTACCGAAACCCATACCGCGGGAGAGAATAGGGAGTTCGCCTTTTACGGCGCGCCGCTTTCCATAGACGGCGCCCCGGGCACTTTGTGGGCGGTAATCCGCGAACGGCCGGGTACGGTCGTGATCTCCCTCGTGAACCTCTTGGGGCAAAGCGACGACCTGTGGAATAGGGGCAAGCGGGGAGATTTTCCCGAGGCTTCGCTCGGGATCGACATTCCGCTTTACGGAAAACCCGCGCGCTGCTTCGCGGCGAATCCCGAGGCTGAACTTGGCGCGGCGAGGCAATTGGACTTCTCGGTCGCGGAGGGCGAACGGGGACCTGTGGCGAGACTGAACGTCCGCGTCCGCTGCGCGCTGACGCTGGTGGTTTTCGAGTACGTTTCGCCCGATTGACGTTGGCTTAAATCCGCGCCCTTCCGCCTGTCCTTACCCGCAGCACCCGTCGCCCCCGCAGGAGGGCGCCTTGCCGGTCAGCTTCCCGATGATTATAGCCGCCGCGCAGCCGACCCCGGGGGTGACCGACAGGGCCTTTACGGGACAGTTCAAGGCGCAGGCGCCGCATTCCATGCACCGTTCCCGGCCGACTATTTCCGCCTTGCCCCCGGAGACGGCGAAAACGGCGTGGGGGCATACGTCGGCGCAGGCCCCGCAGCCCACGCAGGCGCCCATATCGAGAGAGAGGGTCTCCCCGTTTTTCAGGTAACTTTCGTTCATGCTTTCTCCTTACGCGCCCAAAAGGCGTGCGGCCGCGAGGATCGCGAGTCCCGCCGCGGCGGAACCGGTCATGGGCCAGAAGCTCTTTTCCACCTCGAGGAGGGCTCCCCCGGGGCTGGTGTAGGTGGACGAGCCCGTGAAATTCATGGCGAGAAATCCCGAAAGGGGCACGTCGACCAAAAAGGCGCCGAGGGCAAGGCCGGGCGTCAGGCCGAAAGCGGCAGCCGAAAGTATCGCCCAGGCTCCCCCGAGGATAGCGCCCTTTACGAAAAACGAACGGGTGGGGAGGAAGGGCAACAGGGCCGGGAACAGGGCCGTTCCGATGGGGATCGCCCCGAGAAGGACCCCCGCGACCGGCAGTGCCCGGGCAAGCCACCCGCCGTTCGCGGGGAGGGCGACGAGGGCCGCCACGCCGAGGGCCGCGAGGCCGAAGGGCCAGGAGTGCGCGATCTCGACCGGCGCCACGGCCATGCGGTCTTCGAGGGCGAAGGCGACGCGTCCCATGGCCCCGTCCTTGACCTTTCCCGCGGCGAGCCACGCGGGGATATCCGAGGCGCGTACCGGTCCCCATTCGACCCGGAACCCGGACCGCCGCGCGACCTCGGGGGCGGAAACGCCGACGGCGCCGAGCTGGGGAAGGACGATTTTCCGATGGGTAACGACTCTCGCGAGCTCGGTCGACGCGAGGCGCCTCACGAGTTCGTCGGTGCCGAAGGTGCCCTTCCCCGCGGCGCACCATACGTTGATTCCCTTGGTATCGAGGACGAGCACCCATCCGTCGATACCCTCGAGGGCCGAGCGGAGCGCGTCGAAGCTCATTTTGTAATTGGCGGTCACGAACACGGGAGACGAGCCGCCGGGGTTTCCCGCCGCGTAAAGGCCGGGAAGGACCGAGTAGCGCATTCGGCCGACCCCCCAGCGCGCCTTGAGCGTGCCGAGCCGGTCCGCCCCGGAGAGGACGCGCCGGACGGCGGGTATGGTTCGCCCCTTGAATACGAGGAACCGTTCCACCCAGGGTTTCTTGAGTTCCGGAAGCACGGCGAATCCCGCCTGCCTGGGCGCTGGGCCGTTTCGGTTCGTAAGGAGGCTCATGCTTCGACCGCCGATGCGGCGACCCGACAGCCGGAGGGGGCGTCGTTTCCCGAGAGCCGCCAATCCCGCATCGCCTCGACGAATACCGGCAGCGCCCGCGCGACCGTCTCCGCCCCGTCGCCGGGTATCGAGGCCAAAAGCCCTTCGTAATACCGGTCGCAGGATTCGTTGATCGCCGCCGCCCGTTCCATGCCTTTTGGGGTGAGGCTCACGAGCTGTCGGCGCCGGTTGGCCGGGTCTTCCCGCCGGGCGACGAGGCCGGCCTTCACGAGGCCGTTCACGGTTCTCGAAAGGGTCGAGGCGTCAAGTTCCATTTCCGCCGCCAGCTCTCCGACGCTCGGCTCGATCGCCTCTTCCACCGCGAGAAGCAAATGGCATTGGGCCGGCGTGACCCCGCAGCATTCCGTTTGCGCGAGCAGGGCGAGCTCGACTTGCCGTTCCAGAGCCCGAATCCCCTTCCGGAATAACCTGATGTCTCCTGCTTCCATTGAATGCGCTCCTCCCAAGACCTGAATCGGAATGTGTATATATGTATTATACATATAATGCTGTTTGCATATGTTGTCAATTCCTAACCCTTTGGGAAATAATTACCCGCCGTCTCCGGCAAATTCTTCCCGTTCGGTTTGACGTTTTTCCCGGATGATACGAAAATTCATGCCAACGGAGTCGTTTTTTCTCCATTGTTGCGCTTTTCCCTTCGTTGGCACGGAATATGCTATGGATTACGCGTTAAAGCCCGCGATCCCGCGGCTTTCATTTCAGGAGGAGAAATAATCATGGCTTCAAAAATCAGCGCGCTTCAGCTCGCGAGGCGTATCGTGCTCGGCACGATCCTGGTCGCCTTCACGGTCATCATGTTCCTGCACCAGCGGTATCCCGGGGTTCCGTCCGTGGACGCCCTCGACCCCTTCGGCGGGCTAGAGACCCTGCTAAAATTCGCCGCCGGCGGCGAGTTCATCAAGAAAATCCAGCCGGGCACCCTGGTGCTGTTCGGCGGGGTAGTGATACTCGGGATCGTCGTTTCGCGTTTTTATTGCGGCTGGATTTGTTCGTTCGGCGCCCTTCAGGGCGTATTCGGCTGGATCGGGAAAAAGATTTTCCGCCGCCGCTTCGAGGTCCCCGCGAGGCTCGACCGCGCGCTCCGCTGGCTGAAGTATCCCATGCTCGTCTGGATCGTCGCGGTAACCTGGACCACCGGTACCCTTTTCATCCGCCCCTACGATCCCCTCGCGGCGTACGGCCACCTGCCGGCGGGCATTGAGGCCCTGATAACCGAATTTACCGTGGGCTTTGCCGTTCTGGTGGCGACCATGGTCCTTTCCGTGTTCTACGAGAGGGTGTTCTGCAAATACCTGTGCCCCCTCGGCGCCGTGAACGCGATCCTCGGCCGCGTGCCCCTCTTCCGGATCAAGCGCGACGCGCCCACCTGCATCTCCTGTTCCAAATGCGACAAGGTCTGCCCCATGAACGTGGCCGTTTCCGGGGCCGATACGGCGAGCACCGCGGAATGCATCTCCTGCATGGAATGCGTGACCGCCTGCCCCACTAAGAAAAACACCCTGCTCCCCACCTTGGGCGGGAAGGCGATGAAGGCCGGCATCGTCGTCGCCATCGGCTTTGCCGTCTATTTCGGCACCGCGGCGGTCGGGGCCCTCGCGGGCGCCGGAAGGCTCGCGGACCCGCCCCTTTCGGCCATGGCCGGTGGTCTCGAGGTTACCGACATAAAGGGCTCGTCCACCTGGCTTGAAGTCGCGACCGCCTTCGGCATCGAGACCGAGCGCCTCTATCGAGAAGCCGGCGTGAGCCGGGGCAAGGTTCCCGAGCACGCCATGCTAAAGGAAACCGGGACCTATCTGGGCGAGGACTTCGAGGTCGACAGGGTGCGCGTCGCGGTCGCCGCCATACTCGGCGTTCCCTACGCGGGCGAGTCGGGAGAGCTCGCGATGCCGGCAAAGGAAGCGCCCGCTGCCGACGCGGCGACGCCGGTTCGCGCGGCTTCGGGTTCGGCCGGCGAATTGGTAGTTCCCGCGGACTTCGCCCTCGAGGGCACCATGACGGCGCGGCAGGTGGCCGAGGCCCTCGGCGCCGATACCGCCGCGGTCGTCAAAAAGCTGGGTTTGCCCGAGACGCTTCCCCTCGATACCCCCCTGCGGGACCTGAGGACGGACTACGGCTATACGATGCCCGAGCTGAAGGAACGTTTCGCGCGATAACGCTTTTCGCCCCGCCCGATTCGTGGTAGCCTTCCGACGGAGGTGAGCGCATGAAAACCTATGAAATCGGGAACGGGGCGCTGGAGATTCCCCGGATCGGCCTCGGCTGCATGAGGATCAACGGCCTTTCCAGGGGCGACGCCCGGGCCCTGATCGAGACCGCGATGGACCGGGGAATGAATTTCTTCGACCACGCGGACATTTACGGCGGCGGCGAGGCCGAGTCCTTCTTTGCCGAGGCGATCGGCATGAATCCCTCGGTCCGCGACCGCATGATCCTCCAGTCGAAATGCGGAATCAGGCCGGGCGTGGCCTTCGACTTTTCCCGGGAGTGGATCCTGTCCTCCGTCGACGGGAGCCTCGCCCGGCTCAAGACCGATTACCTCGACCTCCTCCTGCTCCATCGGCCCGACGCGCTCATGGACCCGGCGGAGGTGGCCGAGGCCTTCGACCGCCTCGCCTCGTCGGGCAAGGTCCGGCATTTCGGCGTCAGCAACCAGAATCCCTTTCAGATGGAATTGCTCAGGAAATACGTGGGCGCGGACAGGCTGCTCGTCAACCAGCTGCAGTTCAGCCTCATGAGCTGCGGCATGGTCGACGCGGGGCTCAACGTGAACATGACGGTGGACGCGGGGATCGTCCGGGACGGGTCGGTTCTCGATTGGTGCCGGCTCAACGACGTGCGTATCCAAGCCTGGTCGCCCTTCCAGTTCGGCTTTTTCGGAGGGGCTTTCGTCGGAAACGCGAAGTTCCCCGAGGTGAACGCGGCGCTGGACGGGCTGGGGGCGAAATACGGGGCGAGCGCCACGGCGATCGCCATCGCGTGGATACTGCGGCATCCCGCGGGCATCCAGCCGATCGTGGGCACCACGAACCGCGCGCGGCTCGCCGAGGTCTGCGAGGCGGATCGGATCGAGCTCACCCGCGAGGAGTGGTACCGCCTCTATATGGCCGGGGGGAAGGTCTTGCCCTGAACACGGGATAAGGCGCAGGGCTCCGGGGAGAAATCGGACGCGAACCCGCGGCGCGTCGGCGCGCGATCGCCGGGACGCTTCCCGGTACTCCCTCCCGTTCAGTCTTTGCCGAAGTACTCTTCCCTCGTCAGCCAAAGCTCCTCTATCCGGTACATGTGCCAGTACTCGTGAAACACCATGTGGTTGAGTATCACCGGGAGGCTATACTCCCGGTACTCGGGGTGCTCCGCGCGCTTTTCGAAGGCGCCGTCGGGGATACTCGCGAGGAGCGCGATTTGTTCCGCCCGGTTCCGCGCGTAATCGGCCAGGGCGCTTTCCACCGACGGGTAGAGGTCGCCGATCGCCGGCTCGTTTTGCGGGAAATAAGGCACGATGACGGGATTGGGCTCCGTTGCCACGGTCCCGATCCGGCCGGTCAGCATCTTTTGCACCCCGGCGATATGGTACACGTGCTCCCGCACGGTCCACGCGTCGGGCGCGCGCCTCGCGTCCAGGTCGCCTTCCGGCACGTTTGCCACGTAGGACGCCACGATCGAGGGGATCGCCCCCAGGGCCGTCGTGAGCGCCTGTCTGTCGTATTGCATGAATACCTCCTTATTCTCCGGATACTTCAAGGCCTCGCGCCCTCGCGGCCGGCTTCGTCCGGACCCGGGTAAGCCCCCAGAAGCCCGCCGCGGCGAGCACCCCCAGGCCGCCTATGGCGGCCCAAGTCGCGAAGAGGCTCGCCTGCCCGATAAGAAACCCCGCCAGGAGCGGCGAGAAGGTCCGCCCCGAGCTGGCGATGAATTCCCTGTAAGCCTGGAACTGGCCCCTGAGGTTTTTAGGCGTGTTCGAGGCCATGAACACCCCGGAATTGATCGAGAACATGATCTCCCCGAGGGTCCAGACCATGGTCGACGCGAAGAGGAGCACGATCGGCAGCCTGAAGGACATCATCGCGAAGCCCAGGGCGTAGAGGAGCGACCCCAGGCCCATCGAGACGAGGGGCGCCTGCCGGCGGTTCAGGTGGCTGATGAAGGGCGTGAAGGCGACCACCACGATCGCGTTGAAGCTCATGAGCCGCCCGTACATCAGCGCGCCCTTTCCCGCGAAGAGGCTTTCCGTGTACAGGGGCAGGGCGAAATGCGTTTGGGTGTACATCACGTTCACGAGCAGGATGAGAAAGCAAAAGCCCACGAGCACGGGGCGCTTGAAAAAGGCGGCGAGGGCGCTGCCCTGCCAGGTTTCCTCCCCCGCGGACTCGGGGTGGACCGGCAGGTCTTCGTGGCGCACGTTCGGGATAAAGAGTCCGATGAACACGAGGGCCGCCGCGGAGCTCAGGGCGTCGCCCCAGAACAGCCACTCTATGTGCCGCTCGAAGAGGAAGCCCGCGATCATCGGTCCCACGGACACGCCGATGTTGATGCCGAGGTAGCTGAGGGCGTAGGCGTCCTTGCGCTGGTCCGGGGCGGTGAGGTCGGCGATGAGCGCGGAAATTGCCGGCCGGACCATGCCCTGGAAAAAACTCGAGACCGCGAGGACGTATACGATGAGGGGGGTGGAAAGGATGAAGCCCGAGGCCCCGATGAGGACGGCGGAGAGTCCCATGCCGCCCGCGAGCACGAGCTTTCGGCCCCTGCGGTCGCTCAGCTTCCCGGCGGATATTACGCCCAGGGTACCGGCGATGACGTTTACCGTAACCCACATGCCCGTGAGGGCCTCGGAGTACCCGAGGCGCTTCGTGAGGAACAGGGTCAGGAAGGGATGGATGAAGTCGCCCATCCGGTTGATGACCTGCACCAGGAAGAGAATCCAGATGGGGCCCGAGAGTCGCCGGTAGGGCGCAAAAACGTGACGTACGCGCATCCCATCATCCAATCAGTTTTCGCCCGTCGTGTCCAGAAGATTTTTTCAGAACGGGGCGAACAGTCCCTTGATACCGGTCGTCGACCAGTGGGTGTGGCGCCATTCCGCGCTCCCGTGGTCGAAATCGTAATCGTCCTCCCAATCCTTCCCGTGCCTCGCGATATCCGCGATCGCCGAAAGGATGAAGTCGACCTCGGCGAAGGTCATCATCGGGTGGATGGAGAGCCGTACCCATCCCGGTTTGTGGCTCAGGTCGCCCGCGTGGATTTGCCCGGTAATCTCGTGGGAGGTTTCCCGGTCCACGTGGAGTAGGTAATGGCCGTATGTTCCCGCGCAGGAACAGCCCCCGCGCACCTGGACGCCGAAGCGGTCGGAGAGGAGACGGACCACGAGATTGTAGTGGAGCCCCTCGATATAGAAGGATATCGCCCCGATGCGGTCGCGCTGGTCACCGGCGAGCACGACGACCTTCGGGATCGCGGCGAGCCCGTCCAGTGCCCTGCCTACGAGAAGGTCCTCGCTTTCGCGCGCCTCGGCAATCCCCATCGACTCCTTGACGCCGCACGCGAGGGCGGCGCGGATGGTCTGGAGAAAGGCGGGGGTGCCGCCGTCTTCCCGGAGCTCCACGTCGTCCAGGTATTCGTACTCGTTCCAGCGGTTCGTCCAGCGGACCGTGCCGCCGCCCGGCTGGTCGGGTACGCGGTTGCGGTACAGCGCCCGGTTGAAGGCGAGAATGCCCGCGCTTCCGGGACCGCCGAGGAATTTGTGGGGCGAGAAAAAGGCCGCGTCCGCCGATTCGGCGGGGTCGTCGGTATGCATCGCGATTTCGTCGTAGGGGGCGTTTGCCGCGAAGTCGACGAAGCACCAGCCCCCGGCGCCGTGGATCGCCCGGGCGAGGTCCCTCCAGGGCGCGCGGATGCCCGTCACGTTGCTCGCGGCGGTAAAGCTCCCGATCTTGAGCGGCCGGTCGCGATAGCGCTCCAGGGCTTCCTCCAGGGCGGACACGCGCACCAGGAGATTCTCGTCCGGCGGCAGCACCACGGTGTCGGCGATGGTCTCGAGCCAGGAAGTATGGTTGGAGTGATGTTCCATGTGGGTGATGAAGACGACGGGCCGCTCCTCTTCCTTAAGCGTGAGCTTGGGCGTGACCTGTTCGGGGACCTTGAGTCCCAAAATCCTCTGGAGCTTGCAAAGCGCGCCCGTCATGCCCGAACCCGAGGGGAGAAGCGCGTCGGTGGTACGGGCCCCGATATGCCCCTTTATGAGCTCCCTCGCGTCGTGATAGGCCTGGGTCATTAGTTGGCCGCAATGGGTTGACTCCGAATGGGTATTGGCGACCCAGGGGCCGCAAGACTCGGTCATCCTCTCTTCCACGGGGCGGTAAAGGCGCCCGCTCGCGATCCAGTCGGCGTAGAGGAGGGGCTTTTCGCCGTAGGGCCCTGCGATGAGGGCGTCGTTCCCGATTGTCTGTTCCCTGAAGGGTTTGAAATGCGCTTCCAATGATGCATGGGGGTTGGACATGAAAACACTATACCATGGATAACCCCTCCCGGGTATTCTTGATTTTCGAATGATTGCCCGGGGGGCGCCCCTTTGCTATAGTGCGTCATTCAACCACACGAGGAGCGGTACCATGAACGGATACCATATGCGCCGGCACGACCTGGCGATCGCCGACCGGAACGAGATAGACGGACTTTTGGAAGAGGGAAAGTACGCGACCCTGGCCCTGTCACTGAACGACGCGCCCTATGCCGTGACGATGAATTACGGGTACGACCCGGAGGGAAACGCCCTTTTCTTCCATAGCGCCGCCTCGGGACGAAAGATCGAATCCCTTCGCGGGAATCCCCGGGCCTGCGCCACGGTCATCCGCGACGAGGGATATCAGGAGGGGCGTTGCACCCACCATTATTCCAGCGTGGTAATAGAAGGTTCCGTGTCGATTCTCGAGACGAGGGAGGAAAAGATGGCGGGTTTCCGGGTATTGTTCCGCCATCTCGAAAAAGATTTCCGGTCGAAGGAAAAGCGCCTCGAGGGCATGCCGGGCGACCTTGAAAAGGTAGTGGTATTCAAGCTCTCCATGGATCGGGTAAGCGCGAAACGAGGTCATGGATGAAAATCGTGGTTTGCCACGAAAACTCATAAAAAGTTTGAAAATATCGGGGTATTTTCCCCGATATTTTTTTGGTTTTTTAAAATATTTAATAAAAATTAACGATTTATTTGCCTTTTTCCCGTAATTTCCCGGTTTTAATCGAAATTTACTTACTTCTTTGGGTTGACACCATCTTCCCCAGCCTTTACCCTAAGGCAACTTATGCGCAAAGCGCAATATATAGGAGGAAAACATGCGGAAGTTAATTGCTTTCACAATCGTTCTGATGTTCGCCCTCCCGTTGGCTGTATTCGCCGGTGGGACGAAGGAGGAAAAGCCCGTTACACTGGTCTTCGGCGATCTCTCGTGGGATAGCGCCCAAGTGCATAATCGCATTGCGGCGTACATCATCCAAAACGGTATCGGAAACTACAAGGTCGAGTATACCGCGGCGGATACCCTGGTCACGCTCAACGGCATCGCCCAGGGGGATATCGATATCGATATGGAATCCTGGCACTCGAATTTCATGGAAGCTTACGACAAATACGTCGCGAGCGGCGACATCGTCGACCTCGGGCAGAACATGCCCGACGCGCCCCAGGGCTGGTGGGTTCCCCGCTACCTCGTCGAGGGCTCCGACGCGCCGGCCCCGGGCCTCGCTTCCGTCGCCGACCTTCCCAAGTACTGGAACCTTTTCAAGGATCCCGAGGATTCCTCCAAGGGCCTCGTGTACATGGGCACCGCAGGCTGGTCCGCCACGAAGGTTTCCGAGGATATCTTCGATAAATACGGCTTGGGTACCACCTTCAACCAGGGCGTTCCGGGCTCCTCGGCGGCCCTCGCCGCCACGATGGTAGGCGCCTACAAGAAGCGCGAGGCGTGGGTGGGGTACTATTGGGCCCCGACCCCGATCCTCGGCAAGCTCGACATGATACGCCTGAAGGGTTCCGAATTCGAGCCGGCCCTGGTGAACAAGCTCGTGAGCAAGTCCCTGACCGAGAAGGCCCCGAAGGTCGCGGCTTTCCTGAAGGAGTACAAGACCACCGTCGCGGAGAACAACGAGTTCCTGTCGGTGATGGACGACAACAAATGGACCTCGGCGCAGACCGCCGTCTGGTTCCTCAAAAACAAGAAAGACGTGTGGACCGCGTGGGTGTCCTCCGACGTCGCCGCCAAGGTCAACGCCGCGCTGGACGCGGGGAAGGGCATCGCCGAATAAGGCGGGCATGGCGGACATGAACCATTCGGGGGCGGATTCCGCCCCCGATTCGCGGGAAACCGCGATACGCATTTCCGGGCTCTGGAAAGTCTTCGGGTTGGACCCACGTCGAATCCTGACCGACAAATACCGGAACCTGGGCAAGACGGAAATCCTCGAAAAAACCGGCTGCGTGGTCGGCATGAGGAATATCGACATAGAGGTGAAGAAGGGCGAATTCTTCATCATCATGGGGCTCTCGGGGAGCGGCAAGTCCACCCTGATCCGCAACGTGATCCGGCTCGTCGAGCCGACCGCGGGAACCGTCGAGGTTCTCGGCGAAGACGTGACGCGGATGGGCGAGGCGAGGCTTCTCGAGTTCCGGAAAACCGCCTTCGGCATGGTTTTCCAGCATTACGGCCTTTTCCCCCACATGACGGTCCTCGACAACGCGGCCTACGCCCTCAAGGTGCAAAAGCTCCCGAAGGGAGAGCGCTACGCCCGGGCCATGCGGTCCATCGAGACCGTCGGCCTCAAGGGCTGGGAAGACCAATACCCCGGCGCCCTGTCCGGCGGCATGCAGCAGCGCGTGGGCCTCGCCCGCGCCCTCGCGAGCGACCCGGAAATACTCCTGATGGACGAGCCCTTCAGCGGCCTGGACCCGCTCATCCGGCGGCAAATGCAGGACGAGCTCATCGAGCTCCAGGCGAAGCTCCAGAAAACCATCGTCTTCGTGACCCACGACCTTCACGAGGCCCTTAAGCTCGGAAACCGGATCGCGATCATGCGAAACGGCGAGGTGGTCCAGATCGGAACCGCCGAGGAAATCGTCACCGCCCCGGCGGACGAGTATATCGCCGAATTCGTGCAGGACGCCTCCCCCGCGAAGGTCATCACCGCGGGCAGCATCATGACGGAACCGGCCGTGCTTCTGTACGCCTGGGAAGGGCCCAAGACCGCCCTCACCATCCTCAAGCGCGAAAGGCGGCAGGCCGCCTTCGTCGTCGACAGGGAGCACAAGCTCCTCGGCGTCGCGACCCGCGACCGGCTGGAACGCTTCATCGCGGAGCGCGAAGCCGCGGGCGCCAAGGACGCGGGCACGGTCCGGCTCGCCGGAGAACTCGTAAGCGAGGTGCCGGTCGCCCGGGAAGAAATGGTCCTCGAGGATATCTTTTCCATGGCGAGGGCGAACTACCGCGCGGTTCCCGTGGTATCGGAAAGCGGGCGCCTTTTGGGCACCGTAAAGACCGACGATATTTTCGACGCGATAAGCCCGTCCTCCCCGGAGCACGCGCCGGAAGGAGGCAACCATGTTTGACTTTCCCCAGGTAGTGCGCATTCCCCTCCGCGACGCGATCGACGCGGGCATGGAATGGCTCCTCGACAATCTCGGGGGCTTCTTCGACGCCATAGGCTGGGCCATCCTCCAGGCGATGCGCCTTTTCGAACTCATCTTCGTCGGCCTTCCCTGGTTCGTCATCGTCGCCCTCGCCTTCGCGGGCGGGTGGAAGCTCGTCGGAAAGCTTTCCGCCGGGATCGGCTTCGCGGTCATGCTCCTTCTGGTCGGCTGTTTCGGCTACTGGAAGCTCGCGATGCAAACCCTGAGCCTCGTTTCCGCGGCGGTACTTTTCTCGCTTCTCATCGGCGTGCCCGTGGGCATCTCGATGGCCCAGAGCAAAAGGGCCGAGAAGGTCCTTTTGCCCCTGTTGGACGGCATGCAGACCATGCCGAGCTTCGTTTACCTCATCCCGGCGCTCATGTTCTTCGGCATGGGTAAGGTGCCCGCCATCATCGCGACGATCATCTACGCCGTGCCGCCGGTCATACGGCTCACGAACGTGGGAATCCGGACGGTGGACCCCGAGGCGGTCGAGGCCGCCAAGGCCTTCGGCGCCACGAAACGCGAAGTGCTCCTGGACGTGCAGTTGCCATTGGCCCGGGAATCCATAATGGTCGGCGTGAACCAGACCACGATGATGGCCCTCGCCATGGTGGTCATCGGCTCCATGATCGGCGCCAAGGGCCTCGGCATGGAGGTACTCCTCTCGATCAACCGGATCGAGGTCGGGCGCGGCTTCGAGGCGGGCATAAGCATCGTCTTCCTGGCCATCGTGATCGACCGGATAACCCATTCGATCGCCAAGGGCTCGACCCCGAAAAAACGCGCCAAACCGGACGAATAACTGGACAACCTGCCCCTCTCCGGGGTAGGTTGTGGCCATGAATTCTCCGTCTCCCGACCGCTATCAATCCGCCCGTCTCGAGACGCCCCTCGGCCCCATGGCCGCCCGGGCGGGCTCTGACGGCTGGCGTTTCCTCGAGTTCGAGGGAGGGGAGGCCGAAGACGGAAGCGAGGGCGGCGCGGCCAGGCAAGGCGGCGGTTCCGTCCGTCTCGTCTCGACCGACGCCGGGGCGGGCACCCTCGAGTCGGGCCTTTTCGCGACCCTTTCGGACGAGCTCGGCGAATATTTCGCCGGTACGCGCAAAACCTTCGACATACCCCTCGCGCCCTCGGGAACCCCCTTCCAGGAACGGGTGTGGGAACAGCTTCTCTCGATACCTTACGGGGAAACCAGAACTTACGCCGAGCAGGCCGCCGCCCTGGGAGACCCCAAGGCCGTCCGCGCCTCGGCGTCCGCGAACGGCCGCAACCCCGTCGCGATCCTCGTGCCCTGCCACCGGGTTGTGGGCTCCGACGGCTCCCTCACCGGGTACGCGGGCGGGCTGTGGCGCAAGCGGTTCCTCCTGGAGCTGGAGCGGGGAGCGGCGGAACCGGGGCTTCCCGGCCTTTAGGCGCCCCCGCGCCGAACGCTTCCGCGACGCAAATTACTGGCAGATAGGCGTGCCTTCCGGTACACTATACATAGTTTCTCGCCATCACTTTATTTTACGAAGAGGTAAAACCCATGAGCTGTGAACTCTCCTACATTCTGTTCACTCCCTACACCATCGCGCGGTCCCGTACCGGCGGCGTGCTCTCCCGGCTTCTCGTCCGGCTCGACGACCTCGAGCTGGTCGGCGCCCGCATGATCGCCCCCACCGCCGAACTCGCCCAGGCCTACGCCGAGTCCCAGGTGACCCACCGCGAGCCGGGCGACCCCGTCGCCCAGATGAAGAAGGACTACATCCTCCGCACCTTCTCCCCCTCGGGCGGAAGGCGCCATCGCGTCCTCGTGCTGCTGTTCCGCGGCAAGGACGCGGGAACCAAGCTCCGCAACGTGGCCGGTTCCGTGTTCCCCGAGAAAAGGAACCTCGAGAACTCCAAGGGCGAGACCATCCGCGACACCTACGGGGACCTGGTGTACGACCCGAACGACCCGACCAAGGTCGAGTACTTCGAGCCCGTCGTGTTCACCCCCGCGAACGACGCCCAGTGCATCGACGACATGAAGCTCTTCCGCGACTTCTTCGCGAACGAGCCGAACATCGTGGAAAACATGGCCTACGAAAACCCCGAGAAGATCGAGCGGACCCTGGTCATCATAAAGCCGGACAACTGGGTGGTGCCGAGCTCCCGCCCCGGCACGATCATCGACATGTTCAGCCGCACGGGCCTCCGCGTCATCGGCACGAAAATCCTCCAGATGTCCGTGGCCCAGGGCCTCGAGTTCTACGGCCCCGTCGAGGACGTGCTCATCAACAAGCTGGGCCCGAAGTTCGGCGGCGACGCCGCGGAAGCCCTCGAGGAGAAGTTCAAGTTCAAGCTCTCCGAGGAAGCCCGCGCCGACATCGTCAAATCCTTCGGGACCGCCTACGCCAAGGACCAGTTCAACCAGATCGTCGGCTTCATGACCGGCGTCCGCCCGGACGAATGCCCGATCG
>QKCE01000189.1 GCA_003245785.1 Spirochaetales bacterium
CCGGGATCTCCGACCCCCGCACCCCGGAAATTTGCGATACCGCCCGGAACGGGCACGTGCTGGATTACAGGGATTTCCCGGATTCCTTCTTTAAAAACCTCGACGAGTGGGGTATAATAAACGCCAAGTCGAGGTACGAGTGAATCCCGTAAGCCCAACCACCCTCTGTTTCGGTTGCATATGCACGACATCCATAGATTCCTCTGCCGACGAACACCTTTATCAGTCCGTTTACAAGCCCCTCGTATCCACGCTCTATAACCTCCCGGAACTGCCGTTCACCTTCGCCTTCGACGGGCCCCTCCTCGAGTGGATGGAAGGCCACCATCCCGAATTTTTCATGATCCTGGAGGAGATGGTGTCGAGAAAGCAGGTCGAGATCCTGGGCGGCGGGTACTACGCCCCCTATTTCCCCTTGCTTCCCCCGGCCGACCGGGTAGGCCAGATCGAGATGCTCACGACCCAGGTCAGGAAAAACTTCGGGAAACGCCCCCGGGGGGCCTGGCTCGAGTCGAGCGCCTGGGAACCTTCCCTCGTTTCCTCCCTCACGAGCTGCGGCGTGGAATACGTCCTCCTCGACAGGGCCATGATCGCCTCGGCGGGTTTCAAGGGCGTGGACGGCACGGTGCCCGTTACCGTCGAGGACAACGGGAAAACCATTCTCGCGATGCCCCTCGATTACCGTCCGGCCGCGTGGGCGTCGGTCCCCCCGGCGGATTTCCTCGGGGGATATCTGGACCTTGAAGATTCCGCGGAAGAGCGGGCGCTTTGCGCGTTTTTCTCGCCGCTTTCCCTCCCGGCGCTCCTCGCGGGGGGCGACGATTCCCCGTCCTGGATGCAGGCCGTACTCGACGAAGTCCGGTCCCTTTCCGGCGCGATCGCCCTTTCCGTGCCCGGGAAGGCCCTCAAGCGAAACCGCGTCTTCCGGAAGGTATACGTCCAGGCGGGTTTATCCCCGAACCACATTCCAGCGCCGGGCACCCGGAACCACCGCGCCGCGCCGACCGCCACGGTAAAGCACGCGCTCTACGCCTCCCGGGCGGGCATGAACCTCTACGCGAAGATGATGTACGTGCACGCCCTGGTGAACCAGCTCAGGGGCGACAAGGCCCGAAAGAAAAACGCCCGCGAAGAACTCTGGAAATCCCAGTCCGGCGTTTTCTACCGACCCGATATCGAGGACCCCGAGGGATGCGACGGCGCGTCCCGGCTCCGCAACCGCGCCTACAAGCACCTCCTTCTCGCCGAAAAGGCCACGCGGCTCCGCGGCGTTTTTTCGCCTTCGATCGTCTCCTTCGACTTCGACATGGACGGACTCAAGGAATACCTTTTCCAGTCGGACGCCCTCAACATGTACGCCCACCTTTTGGGCGGCAAGCTCATCGAGATCGACCATTTCAAGACTAACCGGAATTACGTCGACCTGTGCCGCGACGCCCACGGCTGTTTCGTCGACCATTTCCTCGACCGCGACGAGGCCGCGAGCCTTGCCGCCGGCAAAACCCCGGCGTCCGCGCCGGTTTTCGCCGACAAGCCGTACCAGGAAACCGGGGTCGATTCCCCGAAACACGAAATCCAGCTTCGGGCGAATGGCCTCTTCGGCCCCTTCCAGCAGCCCATATCCCTCCGCAAGCAATACGCCTTCCGGAGCGAGGGCGTGCAGCTCCAGTACATCCTGAAGAACGAGAGCCCCCTGAATCTCACCGGAAGCTTCGCCATTTCCGTGGACCTGGCGGTCGGCGAATGCCGCGGGAGCCTGCCTCAGGTTTCCCTGTACTCCGGGGAAAACCGCATCGAGGTCCCGGCCGGGAACATGACCCGCGACGACGTCGAGTGGGTCAGGGTCGACGACGGGGAGGCCAAGGCGCGCTTTACCCTCGAGACCAACGAGAACGCCTCGGTGACGACCCTCCCGGGCCGCGGCAAGGACGGCGAAATCTCGGGGCTCCGGCTCTACCTCAGGTGGAACGTGGACCTCGGCCCCAATTACGAAACCGAGAAGATGGTCTTCCTCAAGATCGACACGAAGTAAGACCGTTGACTGTTTAGCCGCGAAATTTTATCATGGCCGTTATGAAACGCAAACTCGTCACCTCAGCGCTCCCTTACGTCAACAACATTCCCCATCTCGGAAACCTCATTCAGGTACTTTCCGCCGACGTATATTCCCGTTTCTCCCGGCTCAAGGGCTATGAGACCCTTTACGTATGCGGCACCGACGAGTACGGAACCGCCACCGAGACCCGGGCGCAGGAAGAGGGCAAGACGACCCGGGAGCTCTGCGATTATTACCACGCCATCCACGCCGATATCTACCGCTGGTTCAACATCGCCTTCGACCATTTCGGCCGAACCTCGACCCCCCAGCAAACCGAGATTACCCAGGGCATGTTCCTGGACCTGGAGAAGAACGGCCATATCAAGGAGCACGCCCTCGAGCAGCTCTTCTGCGCGAAATGCGACCGCTTTCTCGCGGACCGTTACGTGCGCGGCACCTGCCCGCATTGCGGCTACGAGGACGCCCGGGGCGACCAGTGCGAGCACTGCGGAAAGCTCCTTGAACCCACGGAGCTGAAGGCCCCGCGCTGTTCCACCTGCGGCGAGACCCCGAGCATCCGAGAGACGAAGCACCTCTATATAGACCTTCCCGGCATCCTTCCCCAATACGAGAAGTGGATGAAGGACGCGAGCGTGAAGGGTCAGTGGGCCAAGAACGCCCTCCAGATGACCCAGGCGTGGATCCGGGACGGCCTCCAGGAACGGGCCATTACCCGGGACCTCAAGTGGGGAATCCCGGTTCCCCGCGCGGGTTTCGAAAACAAGGTGTTCTACGTCTGGTTCGACGCGCCCATCGGCTATATTTCCATCAGCAAGTGCCTCGCGGACCGCACGGGCATGGACTGGAAGTCCTGGTGGCAAAACCCCGGCGACGTGGAGCTCTTCCAGTTTATCGGGAAGGACAACATTCCCTTCCATACGGTGATTTTCCCCTCGAGCCTCATCGGTTCCGGCAGGAACTGGACCAAGCTCCACCACATGTCGAGCACCGAATACCTCAATTACGAGTCGGGCAAGTTCTCCAAGTCCAAGGGGGTCGGCGTATTCGGCTCCGACGCGCGCGACTCGGGCATCCCGGCCGACGTGTGGCGCTTCTATATTTTCTACAACCGCCCGGAGAAGTCCGACGCGATTTTCACCTGGAAGGATTTCCAGGAAAAGATGAACAGCGAGCTTATCGGCAACCTGGGCAACCTGGTGAACCGCACGCTGACCTTCGTGTCCCGCTACTACGACGGGAAGATTCCCGCGGTCGACGGCGCCGCCTCGGCGAGGGAGGATATCGCGTCGGTGTCCAAGGCCCTGCGCGAAGCCCGTTCCGCGACGGCCGGGCGCGTGACCGGCGCCCTCGAGTGGGCCGAGCTCCGCGACGCCTTCCGGGAAATTTTCGCCCTCTCCTCGGTGGCGAACAAGGCGTTCCAGGACGGCGAGCCCTGGAAGACCCGCACCGCCGACCCCGAGCGGGCAGAAGCCCTGCTCTCGGACCTCTGCTACCTCATCCTGGATCTCATGATCATGATCCATCCCTATATGCCCGCCTTCGCGGACAAGGTCGCTTCCTTCTTCGGGAAGTCCATCTGGTCCGGCGTCGTCTTCGACGAAGCGGAAGTCGAGGCGGGCAGGGCGGGCGATCCACTCGCGTACCGGCCCGGGAGCGGTACCCTGTCCTGGGCCGACCTCGGCTCGCTTGCCGGTCTCGACCGGGTAGCCGCGCCGGAGATAATCTACAAGCCCATGGACGACGCGACCGTCGCGGCTTACAGGGAACGGTACTCCGGGTCCCAGAAAGAAAGAAAGGAAAAGGAAATGGAACGGAAAGAAAATGCCGCGGCTCCCGCGGAACCCAAGGCCGAGGCCGCCCCGGCGCTTCCCGCCGACGCGATCTTCAACGCGAAGATCGCCCTCAAGACCGCTAAGATCGTGAAAGTCGAGCGGCATCCCGACGCCGAAAAACTCTACGTGGAAACCCTGGACGACGGCTCCGGTACCGAGCGGGTCATCGTCTCCGGCCTCGTGCCCTATTTTACCGAAGAGGAACTCCTCGGAAGGTCGATCATCATCGCCGACAACCTGAAGCCCCGCAAGATGCGCGGCATCGAGTCGAAGGGAATGCTCCTCGCGGGCGGCTATACCGACGCCGAGGGGAAGGAACACGTCGAGGTGCTCGATTCCTCCTGGGCGCCCCCCGGAACCCCCGTAGTGCTCGCCGGCGCGGACCCCGCGTTCAAGAAGCCCGACAGCATCGACGCGGATACCTTCTTCTCCGCCCCCATGGCCATCGTCGACCATGAGGTCTCGATCAACGGCGTCAAGCTCACGATCCTCGGGAAAACGGTCCGGGCCGAGAAGACCGCGACGGGCGAAGTGTCCTGATGGATATCCGGGTAACCCCGGCGGATCCCGCGGGCCTTTCCGGCGAAAGCCTGAAGGCCGCGGGCATTCCCTCGCCGTCTTCTTTCCTCCAGACTCCGTTCTGGGCGGAATTCAAGGCTTCCCACGGATGGAAGCCTTTTTATTTTTTCCTTGACGGCCCTGACGCGGTCCGGTCTCCCCTCGTCGTTCTCTCGCGCGAGATTCGCTTTTTGGGCTCCTTCGCCTACGCGCCGATGGGACCGAACCCGGAGTTCTTCGCCAATACGGAGCCCACGGAGGCCCTCAAAACCCTTGCCAGGGCGCTCGCGCCCCATTTGCCGGCCAATACGCTCTGCATCCGCTTCGACCCGCCTTTGTCTTCCGCTCCCGCGACATCGCCTGGCCTCAGGAAGGGCGCCTCGGACGTTCAGCCGCCGGACACGGTGGTATTGGACCTCTCCCTCGGCGAAGAGGCCCTGCTCGAGGGCATGAAACCGAAATGGCGGTACAACGTAAGGCTCGGGGAAAAGAAAGGGCTGGAGATTCGCGCGCTTTCCGGGCGCGAGGCGGCGTTAGCCGGGATCGACTCGTTCTACGCCCTCTATCGCGAGACCGCGACCCGGGACGGCATAGCGATTCACGGCGAGGCGTATTACCGCGACTTCTTCCTCGCCGCGGCGGAGGGGAAATACCCCGCCGACGCGAGACTCTATATCGCGAGCCACGATGGCCGGGATATCGCGGCCATCGTCACGCTTTTCGGCGAATACGGGGCCACGTATCTTTACGGCGCCTCGTCGAACGAAAAAAGAAACCTCATGCCCGCCTATTTTCTGCAATGGCGCGCGATCCGCGACGCGATGGCGGCGGGCTGCCCGACCTACGATTTTTACGGTATTCCCCCTACGGACGACCCGGGCCATCCCATGCACGGGCTTTTCCGGTTCAAGACCGGTTTCGGCGGCTCGATCGTCCACCGGTGCGGGAGCTGGGACGCGCCCCTTTCCCCCTGGCGCTACGAGGCCTGGCGGACCGCGGAAGCGGCGAGGGGAATGTGGTTCAAGAAAGTCAAAAAGGCGATCAGCAAAGGAATTCGTCGGAGGTCATGAGCCTGACCCCGATGTTTTCCACCTCGCGAAGGAAGGTTTCGCCGTACTGATCGAATCCCGGCACGTTGGAGCTCACGTCAGTAAGCACGATGAGCTTCTCCGCGGGGATACAGGTCAGTAGGTCGCGGATGGTGTTCGCCACGCAGTGGGAAAGCGCTTCGCCGGCGATTACGATGTTGTCGGCCGTCTTCAGCCTCTCGATCAGGGCGAAATTGGTACGGGACCCCGGGTCCGACGCGTCGGTCACCTCGGCCCGGATCGCGCTGTAATGCTCCGTGCGCACGTTGCTTCCCTTGTAGGTATAGTCTACGACCCGTCCCGGTACGTTTCCTTCCCATTTCCTGAGCATGTCCGAAAGGGGCCCGTATATCTCGTGACCCCAAGACCCGATAAGGCAATGGGGCGGCCATACGCAGAGGTTGTATTTTCCCGTGCGGTCCAGGGTATGGACGTATTCCACGGCGTAGTTCCGGTATTGGCTTACCGACGGGGCGTATTCCCCCGAAGAGACCATCTCGGACGTGATGACCGTGAACGGGTCGGGGTGCTTGCCTTGCCGGTCGACCCAGAATATCGGATGGGCGATGTGGAAGAGGTGGTGGGTATCCATCGTCACGTGAATCGAGTTGAATTGCGCGTCGAGGCGGGAGAGCATGAGCGAGAGGCGCATGCAGTCCCCGTCGGCGCCGGGCACGTACAGGGAGCCTTTGGGATCGCAAAAATCGTTCTGCGGGTCGATTATAAGCAGGGTATTTATCATGTTCCCATACTACCATAAAGGGTTCCATTGTCAAGCGCCGCCGATTTCTATATACTTGCGGTCTATGAATCTCGAAGCCTTTATCCTGGGTTGCGGCGGCATGATGCCGCTGCCGTACAGACACCTTACCTCCGTGCTGCTCCGGCGCGAGGGGGACCTTTTCCTCTTCGACGGCGGGGAAGGCACCCAGGTTTCCCTGCGCAAGCTCAACCTTCGCTGGAAGAAAATAAACGCCATCTTCGTAAGCCATACCCATGCCGACCACGTGACCGGCCTTCCCGGCCTCCTCATGCTTTCCTCCCAGGTCGACCGGGACGACCCGCTCTACATCTACGGGCCCCCGAAAATCGCCGAGTATATCGAGACGAGCCGCCGGGTGCTGGACATGTACATCAACTACCAGATCGTGGTGAAGGAAATTACAGAACCCGGCATTTGCTACGAGGGCGACGGGTTTCACGTACGCGCCTTTCCCCTCCAGCATACCAAGACCTGCGTTGGCTATACCCTCGAGGAACACGAGCGTCCCGGGGCCTTCAATCCCGACCGCGCGCGGGAACTCGGCGTTCCCTGCGGTCCCCTGTGGTCCCGGCTCCAGTCCGGCGAGCCGGTCGAGGCCGCAGACGGCAGGGAAGTGCGGCCTTCCGAGGTGCTCGGCAAGGCGAGAAAGGGCCGCAAGTTCAGCTACGTGACCGATTCCAAATACCTACCCTCGATCGCCGGCGAGGTCGCCGGTTCCGACCTCCTGGTCTGCGAGGGGATGTTCGAAAACGCCCTGGCCGACACCGCGGCGGAAAAAAAGCACATGACCGCCGCCCAGGCCGCGACTATCGCGCGGGACGGCAAGGCGAAGAAGCTGGCACTAATACACTACAGCCCAAGATACACGGACAGCGAACTGAAAACCCTCCTGGCAGAAGCCAAGACGGTGTTTCCCGAGACCGTGCTGAGCCGGGACCGCATGGTGTTTCCGATAGAATACGTGGATTAACCGGATCGATCAGGTCGCTTCGGGGCCGTTTTCCGCGACGAAGGCCCGGTATTTTTCGGGATTCGCCCGGAAGGCTACTATGGGAAGGTTCGGCTCGTCCTGGGCCTTTTTCGCCGCGCTCGACGCTTCCTGGATCATCCTCGCGGCGGGAAGGAGGCGCGCGGTCCTGGTCGTGATGCCGATGGCGATGCGCGAATCGCTCGAGAGTTCCAGGAGCGTCTCGTCGATGCGCGCGAAAAGCCGTTCCGCGTTCTTCATCGCCAGGTCAAGGTTCACGTTCTGCAGGATACCCGCGAAGCCGTCCTGTCCGTACTCGAAGAGCATGTCCCTGAACGAGAAAATCTCCAGCAGCATGGCCGCTATCCTGCGCGCCAGGAGATCGGTGTGCCGCAATCCCGGCACCCGGAGTATCACCAGGGCCAAATCCTGTTCCGAGGACGCGGCCCTAACCAGCTCGGCGTCGAGCCTTTCCGCGAGATATTGTTCCCAGCCTATTCCGGTGATCGGGGAGAAGAGGCCTTCCGGCTTTATCTCGTTCCTTTCTCCCTCGTCCCTCGCCGCTCCCGGTTCGGCGGCGAAGTCCGCCTCGTCGAGGGGCGCCTCGTTTCGAGCCCGCAGGTTCCCCGCGTCGACGCCGTTTGCGTCCGCCGCCCGCCCGGATTGTACGCCCGTACCGTAGGCGGACGCGTCGAGCCGCGCCTCGGCGGCGGTAATCTCCTCGAACCTGCCCGGTCCGACCTCGACCGCGTCATCCGGCTTTTCGGGATGGCCTTCCAGGGTAAATTCGCTGTCCGCCAGGTTAAGCGCGTCGTCGATGGAGACCCTTCGCGCGGGTTCCGGCTGATACACGATGATGACGATAAAGGTAACGAGCAGCACCGCGAGAACGACCATGAAGGAATTCCTGCTCGCCGAGAAGACCGCGCCGGGCTGGAGCACGCTGATCACCGCGGTCATGCGGACAGCGCCGCCGGCGGAATCGCCGATGTCGAGCGAGGCCCCGAAAACTTTCTGGAACACGTCGGTCGAAGCGACGAGCGGCTTACCGTCCGACCCGATCGAAATGAAACGCGAATTGTCCGGCCATACGAAGACCGCGCCAGCGGGCGTCTCTACCATCAGGGCAGAAAGGAGCCGCGATTTCCTGCACAGGGCGGTAAGGTCCTCGATGAACGGGCCTGAGAGAAAGCCCTTCTCCAGGGACGAGTTTACCGCCTCCCGGCTGAGCCATGAAAAACTTCTCTGCGCCTCCTCGGTTCCGTCGCGTACGGCGGTCCCCAGGGAAACCGCGAACCAGACGACCGACAGGATTATGGCGATGAAGGCGACGATGCCGTAAAGAAGCGCGAACTTGTTTCTCATGATAAATCAGTATAGCCCTCAATGAGGCTCAAGGCAAGTTCAATCGCCTCGACGGCCGGCCCGCGTGATTCGCCCGGCAATGTCGATCCGCCCGACATTGTCGATCCGCCGGCAGGGGTTTCCCGCCCCGTCGATTCAAGCGATTCCGAATGGCGCCTGAACCAGGCGATGAAGGGCAGAAGGGCGACGAAGACGGGGGCGTCCCGATGGAGTCCGCACGAGGCTTCCGCGAGGGACGCGCGAAACCTTTCGGAAAAGGCGCGGGTATCGAAGGGAGGCACGTCGCCCGACACCGGCGCCCCAGCGGGAC
>QKCE01000186.1 GCA_003245785.1 Spirochaetales bacterium
ATACCCCTACGGAACCTACGAAGGCGACATCATAATCGACGGGCAGGTTCAGACTTACAACACGATCCGCGATTCCGAACGCGCGGGTCTCGCGATCATCTACCAGGAATTGGCCCTTGTCCCGGACCTCTCCGTGTACGAAAACATCTATCTGGGAAACGAACAGCTCAAGGGCAACGGGCGCGTGATCGACTGGAACGAAACGATCCGCAAGTCCAAGATTCAGCTCGAAAAAGTGGGGCTCGAAGTGGACCCGAGCGTCAAGGTGCGAAGCCTCGGCGTCGGCAAGCAGCAGCTCATTGAAATAGCCAAGGCGCTCAGCAAGGACGTCCGGATCCTCATCCTGGACGAGCCGACCGCGGCGCTCAACGAGGACGATTGCGACAACCTCCTCCAGCTCATCGTGGAACTCAAGAAGCAGGGCGTAACCTGCATCATGATCTCCCACAAACTCAAGGAAGTCCTCGCGATCGCGGATACCGTCACGGTGCTTCGGGACGGAAAGACCGTGACGACCCTCAAGAGGTCCGAGCTCGACGAGGAACTCATCATCAAGAACATGGTCGGGCGGGAGATCGAGAATATTTACCCCGAGCGCCCGAACAAGAATATCGGCAACGTGTGCTTCGAGGTGAAGGACTGGACCGCCTACGACTTCGGCGTGAGCCGGGAAATCCTCTCCAACGTGAACATCAACGTGAAGAAGGGCGAGATCCTCGGGCTCGCCGGCCTGATGGGCGCGGGCCGCACGGAGTTCGCCCTCAGCGTGTTCGGAAACCCCCGGGGCTACAAGGTTTCCGGCGAGATGTTCGTGAACGGCGAGAAGGTCGAGTTCAGGCACCCCAAGGAAGCGATCGACCGGGGACTCGCCTACGTGTCCGAGGACCGCAAGAAGGACGGCCTCATCCTCGACCAGGACGTGAAGCAGAACCTTTCCATCGCGAGCCTCAAGGATCTCGTGAAGGGTTCGGTGATCAACAAGAACGAGGAAATCCGCCTCGCGGAAGAGTATCGGAAGAACCTGAAAATAAAGACCCCGAGCGTCGAATCGAAGGTGAAGAAGCTTTCCGGCGGCAACCAGCAAAAGGTTTCCCTCGGGAAATGGCTCCTCGTGAACCCGGATATCCTGATCCTGGACGAGCCGACCCGCGGAATCGACGTGGGCGCGAAGTACGAGATCTACACCATCATGAACAAATTGGTGGAAGACGGCATGAGCATCATCATGATCTCCTCCGAGCTTCCCGAGATTCTCGGCATGAGCGACCGCATTTACGTCGTGTGCGACGGGCAGATAACCGGCGAGCTTTCCCGCGAGGAAGCGAGCCAGGAAAAAATCATGAAGATGGCTACGGTTTAAAACGAGGGGGAAATTATGAATATAAGGATACTTAAGCAAAACGCGCGCGATTACGGCATGTACATCGCGCTCCTGGTGATCATGGTGCTGTTCACCGTCCTTTCCGGGGGCATCTTCATGTCGCCGCGAAACCTGAGCAACCTGTTCGACCAGACCGGCTACGTCGCCGTTCTCGCGGTCGGCATGACGCTCATAATCATCATCCGGCATATCGACCTTTCGGTCGGCTTCGTGGCGGGCTTCGTCGGCGCGATCGCCGCGGTCCTCATGAAGGCGGGCGTACCGCTCCCCCTGGTGTTTGTCATCGCCCTCGCGGCGGGCGCCTTCGTCGGCCTCTACCAGGGCTGGGGCGTCGCCTTCATGAGCGTTCCCGCCTTCGTCATCACCCTGGCGGGCATGTTCATCTTCCGCGGCGCGCTCCTCCGGCTCACCGAGGGTACCGGCACGATCATCGTCGACAGCAAGTTCTTCAACGCGATCAGCAACGGCTTCATTCCCGACGTGGTGAAGGGCGCGCCCATCCACGTGCTGACCATGATCATCGGCGTGGTCGCCGTGGTCGGCTTCGTGATCAACGAGATCGTCGCCCGTAACCAGAAGAAGAAGTACAGCTTCGAGATCGACACGATGGACATGTTCGTCGGCAAGCTCGTGTTCATTTCCGCGCTCATCCTCTACTTCTGCTGGCAGCTCGCCCAGTACAACGGCATTTCCTGGACCGTGGTGCTCGTGCTGGTGGTCGTCGGCATTTACCAGTTCTTCATGAACAATACCGTCCTCGGCCGCCATATTTACGCGATCGGCGGCAACCCCGAGGCGGCCGAGCTTTCCGGCATCAAGGTAAAGCAGGTCACCCTCTTCGTGTTCACCTCCATGGGTACCCTCGCGGCCCTTTCGGGAATCATGTTCACCTCCCGCCTCCAGTCCGCCACCACGACCGCGGGCGTCGGTTTCGAGCTAGACGCGATCGCCTCGGCCTTCATCGGCGGCTGTTCCCCCGCGGGAGGCATCGGTAAGGTTACCGGCACGATCATCGGCGCCATCGTCATGTCGTCCCTGTCGAACGGCATGAACCTCCTCGGCGTGGGAATTTCCTACCAGTACATCGTGCGCGGCCTCGTGCTCGTCATCGCGGTACTCTTCGACGTTCAGTCCAGGAAGGTCAAGCTCTAAGGCCTTTCGAGCGAACGGATGGCCCGGGACGCGGAAAGCGCGTTCCGGGCTTTTTTTTGCCCGGGGAGGCATGGGGCAGGCGGAGTGGCGGGAATCGGGGGGCGAGACGCGAACGGTCGGCGGCGGGACGAGGCGGCGCCGGGAAACGCGGCTGGCCGCGGCCTTGGACGCCGGCTAAAGAAGGGCGGGGAGGCCGTACACGTCTTCCACCGAGTCCACGAGAATGCCGCCCATGCCGAGCTCCAGGGGCAGGGCGATGTCGATGTCGTAGCGGTCCCCGACGGAGAGGCATTTTGCGGGCTCAACCCCGGCGGATTCCGCGGCGAGGAGGAAGGGCCGCTCGTGGGGTTTCGAGAAGCCCGTCGTGTCCAGCCCGACTATCCCGGGGAAGATATCGGCAACCCCGAGGGCCTCGAGGGTCTTCCGCGCGGTGAGCACCGGGTTGTTGGTAACGGTCCTGAGGGCGAAGCGGGCGGCCAGGGAGAGGAGGGTTTCCCTGAGCCGGGGATCCGGGACGAGAAACCGGGCGGGATCGACGAGGGTTTCCCGCCACCGCACGCTTTCCGCTATCGGGACGCCGAAGTGGGTCATGGCGTTGCCGAGGCTGATCTTCCTGCCGTGCTGGCGCTCGTAATTCCCCCGGAAGTCGGAGATCGTTTCGCGGCCCTCGTCGTGGCTCAGGCCCCTGAGGTCGGCGAAACGCCGGATTTGCGCGTCCACCTGCTCATGGGCGTACTCGGGGTGGGTATACAGGGTGGAATCGATATCGAAGATTATGCAGCCCGGCGAGGCGGGAATCGAGAATATTTTCAACGCGCGTCCTTCCATTCAAGGTATTTTTCCGAATATTCGGCGAGGAGGCCGGGGTCCGGTTCATAACGCTCGGCAACGCGGACCATGGCCCGGCAGGCCTCGCGCACGTCGCCGTACCCGCCCGTCGCGGTAAAGCCGAGTATCGCGTCGCCCATCAGCTCGCCGTCCGGGGTGCCCGTAAGCTCGAAGGCGAAGCCCGTCATGTCCGCCTTCATGCGGTTCCAGAGGGCGTTTCTCGCCTGCCCGCCGGAGAGTCGCCAAGCCGGGTTGAAGCCCGTGGCCGCGGCGAGCCGTTCGCCCGCTTCCCGTACCGAAAAGCCGATATCCTCGACAAGAAGCCGGCCGGGATGGGGGGCTTCCCCGTGGCGGGGCCGGATATCGCTCGCGAGGATTTCCCTCATGATCTCGGGATAGGGCCTGCCCGACTGGCCGCTCGACTTCCTCCATTCGTGGAAGGCGGCCCCGGTATCGGGAAGGAGGCACGCGGCGTTCCAGAGCCCCCCGAGGGCACCCGGAAGGATTCGAACCCCCGGGGCGGGGGTCGGGGTCGAGGTGCACGCGTTAAGCCCTTCGCTGGTGCCCGCCCGGTCGCAGGCCGTGCCGGGCTCGACCGTCGCGGTCCCGACGAGGGCCACGTAAAAGTCCGGGCCGCCCGCGACGACGGGAATGCCGGCGGGAAGGGGTATCCTCGGCGAGTAGGGCCCGGTTCCCGTCCTGCCGATCACGGTGCCCGCGTCGACCCAGGGCGCGAGGCGGCTCCCGTCGAGGCCGGCTTCCGCAAGTTCGGGTATCGTCCAGTACGCCGTCTCGAAGCGCCGCTCGGGAAGGACGGTGACCGCCTCGCCGGTAAGGGCCCACATGAGCCACTCGGGGCCGGAAAGCACGTGGCGCGCGGCGTCCCATTCGGCGGGCCAACGGTCGCGGAATTCGAGAAGCCTGGGGATGAAAAGGGATTTGCCGCCGTATGCCCCGCGGACGGGCTCGTTCCAGAGGAGCGTGGGGCCGGGGTTTCCTCCCGGGTCGACCGAGGCGAGGGTGGGGCCGTTCCCGGAAATCGAGACGGCGGCGAGTTCGGGCAGCGGGGAAAGGATGGTAACCGCGTCTGCCAGGGCGAGGGCCCAATCGACGCAGGATCGCCTGGTCTCGGGGAAGCGGCACCGCGACGCGGCGAGCGCGTTCCCCTTTATGTCGATAATGGCCGCCTTGAGCGATGAGGTTCCGATGTCGACGGCGAGTACCGCGCGATTCATGGCATGCCTTACTCGATCTCGGCGGATTTATCCTGCTTGACGAGTTTTTCGATGATATTCCGGTTGTCGAGGAGGTCGCTGAGGGACTGATCGTGATGGACCCGGGAGATTACCTGGGCGAAAAGCCCGGACACGTTCGTCTTGATGTACCATTCCTTCGTGAGGAGTTCCTCGTGGTACACGGCGTTCGTCCCGATGATGCGGTAGAAGTTCCCCTTCCTGTAGGCCTCGTCGAAGAGCTCGATCGCGTTGCCCGTGAAGAAGGGCAGGCTGATCGCGGCGATTACCTTGGTCGCGCCCTGCTCCTTGAGGAATTCCATGGCCTTGAGGAGGGTCCCGCCGGTGCCGAGCATGTCGTCCGCCAGGAACGCGACCTTTCCCTTCACGTCGCCGAGGAGCTTGACGCTGGAGATATTCGTGGTCTTGGCGTCCTGGGTAATCACCGAATAATCCCGTTCCTTGTAGAGCATGGCCAGGGGACGCTGCAGCCCGGTGGCGTAGAACTTGTTCCGGTCGATGGCGCCGGTGTCCGGGGAAACGACGACGAAATCGTCCTTCTCGCTCGCGAGGTCCACGATCTTCGCGAGCTCGCGGATGATCTGGTAGCTCGCGTGGAGGTTCTCGATGCGGGCCTTCATGAACGCGTTCTCGATCTCCCGGGAGTGGATGTCGAGGGTGATGATCTGCTCGACCCCGAGGCTCTCGTAAAGGTGGCCGAGGAGGCTCGCGGTGAGTCCCTCGCGGCCCTTTTTCTTGTGCTGCCGGCTGTAGGGGTAGACGGGAAGGACCAGGGAGATTTTCCTCGCCCCGGCGTGGCGCACCGCGTCGATGGTGACCAGAAGGCTCATTATATGGTCGTTCACGGAAAGGGAGATGGGGTTTTTACCCTCGTTGAGCTCGAGGGTTTGGTGGTTCTCCACGTCCTGGAAGATGAACACGTCCTTGCCGCGGACGCAGTCCAGGATCTCGGTCTTCACCTCGCCGTTCATGAACCAGGTGAAGCGGGTCTTTACCTTGAAGTCGGGGGCGCGGTACTTGGTGATATCGCCGCGGATGCAGATGTCGGAGGTCTGAAGGTCGTTGTAAAAGTTGACGTCCTTCACGAGATTCACCCTGTCGACCTCGTATCGCTTCGCGAGCACGTCGCTCTTCTGTCGAAACCTTCTGCTGTAGATGTGGTTCAGGTGCTTGATAGTCTCGTCGGCGAATTTCTCGCCGCCCGGACACGCTACGATTGCAAGGTCAGTAGGCTCTGAATATGTCATCTATTGTTCCCCGAGGCCTTATATGTAACATGATTGGACAAAACATTCAATATTGGCTCACGGTTTTCTCACGTTTGCGACCGTTTTCCATCCAACCGCACGGTTTGCGCCGGGATCGGTCACTTGTCCAATATCGTGATCTCGACCCTGCGGTTCCGGGACCGATTGGCTTCGGTGTCGTTCGGGGCGATGGGGTGCTCGGCGCCGAATCCCCGGGTATACACGTTGTATTCGCTCCTAACGCCCGTTTCCACCAGGTATCGGGCGACCGCGGCGGCCCGTTCCTCCGATAGCTCCTGCCTCGCCTCTGCCGTGCCCGCCAGGGCGGTATGCCCGGTTATGAGCAGTTCCTTGTCGGGGTAGCGCTCGAGGAAGGCGGCGAGCTTCGAGATCTTCTGCTTTTCCGAGGGGAGAAGGCGCGCGGAATCCGGCTCGAACTGGATATTCTCCAGGGAGATGGTGATGCCCTCGTCGGTGGCCGCGGCGGTGGTATCCGGGATGCCGAGGCGCGAGATTTCGTCGTTCAGGTTCCTCACGACCTGGTTACGGTCCAGGGCGACCGTCTCCGTGGCGGTCGCCTCGGCGGTTCCCCGGAATTCGAAAACCGTGCCCGAGTCGAGCTGGAGCTGAATCCGGAATTCCTCGGAATAATAGGGCAGCACGCCCCGCTCGTTGTCCCACCAGAGCTTTTGCTTCGACCATCCCATCGTGGTCGCCGGGAGGTCCGCGTTTTTGTCGCCGCTTTTCACCGTGGAGGGGGAATCGTAGAAGAGGGTATATTCGGCCGTTATCAGGTGGAGAGTCTTCCCGTCCTTTACCTGGGGCCCCACGTAGGTATAGGTTACCTCGAAGGGAACCCGGAAGGGTTCCTCGATGCCGAAACCGTCCCGAAGGTCGTGGGCTTCCTCGCCGGTGCCCTTCCAGCTTTGGCCGGGCTTCACGTCCCCCTTCGGGAAGGTCGGGACGTTCCGGACCACGGGCATGAAGTATTCCCTGCCGATGGAGTAGGTCCCCAGCTCGTTCCGGCGGAAAGAGCTTTCGTATTCCCGTCCCCACTCGAAGGAACGGTTGGTATTCCGCTCGCTGGTCATGAAGGTGCATTCCTGGAGGGCGGACAGGAGTCCGTCCGCGTCGGTTTTCACGTCCGACTCCCTGAGGGTGACGCGGTTGGTGATATCGGCGGTATGGGAGAGCTTTCGGTTCACGTACACCGACTCGTGGACTACCGAGTTTATCCGCCATTGGTCTCCCTCGATGAACCGGAAACGGAAGGTTTCCGCGCCGAGGGGGAGGGCGGCGAGAAGCGCGAGGGTGCCCGCGACCGCGGTCGCGCGAAGCGAATTGGCGTTCATGCCTATAGTATCGGTCAGGACTGGCGAAGACTCAAACGGAGTGGTAGGATGCCCGCCATGCGCAACATGACCGAAGGGCGCCCCTCGTCCCTCATTCTCTCTTTTTCGCTCCCACTCCTCGCGGGGAACGTGCTTCAGCAGGCCTATAACCTGGTGGATTCCCTCGTCGTGGGAAATTTCGTGGGGAAAGAGGCGCTCGCCGCGGTAGGCGGCACCTTCATAGTGAATTTCCTGCTGGTTTCCCTCTTTGCCGGCCTCGGAATGGGCTTCAGCATCGTCATTTCCCAATTCTTCGGGGCCGGGAAGCGGGACCGCGTGAAAGCCGCGGTGGATACGGGGTACGCCTCCTCCCTGGTCGGCGCGGTACCGGTAACCCTGGCGGGCATCCTCCTCGCCGGTCCCCTGCTCCGCGCGCTCAACGTGCCCGCGGGGCTCACCATGGAAATGTCGAATACCTATCTCACGATCCTGTTCATCGGGACGATAGGCAGCTTCGGTTATAACCTGAACGCGGGCATCCTGCAGGGGCTCGGGGACTCCATGTCGTCCCTCGCGTTTCTCGCCGTCGCCACGGTGCTGAATATCGCGCTGGACCTCCTCTTCGTCGCCGTTTTCGGCTGGGGCGTGGCCGGCGTGGCCTGGGCGACCGTGGTTTCCCAAACGGTCTCGTTCTTTCTCGGGACCGCGCATATCGTGCGAAAGCTCAAATTGACGTCCCTTCGTGCCCGGGAATTCCGCTTCGATCCGCCCATCTTGAGGGAATGCGCGAGGATCGGCCTGCCCGGCGGGTTCCAGAACATGCTTTTTTCCCTCGGGACCATGGCGATCCAGCGGCTCATCAACGGCTACGGTCCTTCGTTCATGGCGGCGTTCAGCATTTCGGGCCGGCTCGATTCCCTGGCGTTCATGCCCATCGCGAGCTTCGCGAGCGCCGTGACCACCTTCGTGGGCCAAAACACCGGCGCCGGCCGGCTCGACCGCGTCCTTCGCGGGCACCGGGCGACCCAGCTCATGAGCCTCGCGGTATGCGTCGCGGTAAGCGTTTCGGTCATCTTATCCGCGCGGACCCTCATGGGCCTGTTCACCGACGACCGGGAAGTGATAGAAAACGGCGCGCAGGTACTCTTCCGGCTCATGCCCGCCTATTTCATGCTCTCGATCTTCTTCAACCTGAACGCCGCGATCCGCGGAACCGGCGAGTCGGTATTCCCCTTTTTCGCGTCGCTCAGCTCCTTCCTGCTGACGCGCATGCCCGCGGCGTATCTTTTGGACCATTTTTTCGGAAAAAACGAGATCGGCTGGTGCTTCGGGCTCGGCTGGATCGTGGGCCTTTCGGTCGCCTTGCCCTATTGGTTCGCGGGAAAATGGAAAAAGCGAATTCCCTCGAAAAATTTGCAAATTGCTTCTACATGATGTAACGTTTGATTTGCAAGGGTTTTTTCATAGCGTATATCGAGACGCCGCATGAGCACCGGCCGACGATATACCACTTTTCCAGATTCCCGGCAGGGTTTTGACTCCTCCTTTTACCTGCCGGGTTTTTTATGCGTTCGGTGATTTCGCGAAATTCCCCGTTTTTTACCTTTTTTTCCCGGGCAGCTCGCTTGATTTTCCGGAAAACCGCAAAAAACCGCGATAAAGCGTAAGCGCCCATTGACCAAG
>QKCE01000280.1 GCA_003245785.1 Spirochaetales bacterium
TCCCTTCCCTTTGTTTTCAAAGACCATCGTGAACTTCAGGCTTTCGCCTTTCGCTCATGCGCCGTTCGCTCAAGGCGGCAAGCGCAGATATTAAGACCGGCAAGTGCCGGAGCTTGATTCGAGATATTGTATTCTTTGGGTTACGTTACGGAGCGCAAGAAACTCAATTACAAGCGATCATTTAGTAAGCGATATCAAAGAACCGCGTCGTTTTCAAGTCAGTACTTGGTAGCGGCGCGACGTTGTTATATATATCATCAACGTATTATGAAGGTCAAGTACTCAAAAATGATTTTTAATCATTTTTTAAGATTTCCTTCGGAACCCCGAAGGACATGGGAGAAATTCACGAGATAATCAATAAAAGAAAGAACCGAGGCAACGACGGCGAGACCGTAAAACGCGAGGTTGGCCCAGTGAAGCGCTTCGAGAAGTCCGTTACCGAGCAAGCCAAGCCGAATACCTGACTCGATGGCGAGAGAAAAGCCAGCGGCAACGATATAAAGAACCGTTTTGGTCTTTCCGCCCTTTCTTGCCCCGATCGCGACTCCCTGGCGGGAAGCGAGCATGCGCACGAACATGATACCCATCTCGCGATAGAGAATGACGAGGAAGAGGACGACGGGAAGATATCCGGAAAGCACGAAGGCCAAGAGCACCGTGAGGTTAGCGAGGACGTCGCCGAAGGGATCGAAAAGCTTTCCGAAATCGGAAACCTGGCCGAGCTTTCGCGCGTAGTAACCGTCAAGAAAGTCGGTAAATTCCATGAAAACGAAAAGGGGGATCAAGACGAAGACCGATGCCGCGGATCCCGCTCCCGTCCAGACGGGCAGAAAAAAAACGAGAAAGAACACGGGCGCCAATGCGATGCGCAAGGCGGTGAAAAAATCGGCGAGTCTCATTTTTTTAATATCCTATTTGACAAAGGAAGTGTCAAGCTATAGGATTCCAGTATGCGAAAAAGCATCGTCGTGACGGTATCGGTATACGCGTGTATCCAGGCCTGCCTCATCGCGATACTCTCTCTGCCCGGTTCCATTCCGTTCCGCGAATTCCTCGGATTCGAGCTTTTTTCTGCGGGGCTTCACGCGGGACTCCTCTTTTTCCTTCTGAGATTCCAGCATTACTTCACGGATCAAACGACCGGCTTGCCCTTCAAGCGGGTTAATTCGGCGAGCGTGCTTACCCTGTCGCGAATTAGTTGCGTCCCTACGGTTTCCTTCCTTCTTTCCTATTCGGATATGTCGAGAATGAAGGTATTGCTCCCCGTCATCCTCGCGATGGTGTTCCTGACCGATAGTTTCGATGGACAGATCGCCCGGCGCACCCACCAAATCACCCGAATAGGACAAATGCTCGACTCGATCAGCGACTATGGCCTGCTTGGCGTAATTTCCGTCGCGTATTACCGGAACGATATCGTACCCACGTGGTTCATCGTGCTAATCATCCTGAGGCTCTTCCTTCAAGCCCTGGGGATGCTGATATTTCTGTTGCTGAAAAAGCCGGTGGAAACCAAATCGACCTGGGGCGGCAAGATAGCCATCGCGACCACCATGTCGCTTTACGTCGTGGAATTGGCGCGCCTCTACCTTCCTGCCGCGCTTCGCCCGGTCTTTACGGGAATCGAATACGCGGCGGGGGCGATCGTATTCCTCTCGTTCTTCGAAAAAGCCCTGATATTCTTTCGCCATTCAAAAGCGACGAAAAAACCCCGCGGCTGAATCAGGGGTAAGCCTTGTAATCCTGAACGATACTGATTCCCGAAAGGATCTTTTTCTCCGGCGCCATCGACCGAGCGGTCTCGAGCACCCGTTCAATAACGGCCGAGGAATCGGCGACGCCGTGCAGCGTAATCTCGGTGGAAGTCGCGGTCGCCTCAAGAAAGTGTACCGGTATCTTGAGGTTGAACACGATATGGTTCACGATGCGTTGGGCGAGCAACAGCTCCCCGATTCGCTGCAGGCCGATAGCCTCCTGAGACGCGTCGATCATGAGCCCGCAGGCTTCCGCGATTATTTTCGCCGCGACCGCGGGCGTGGCGGTGTCGGTATTTACGATGACATTGTAACTCGCCGGATCGTCGTGGTCGATATTGAAGAAGGCCTTATGGAAACCACGGCGGTTACTGTCGCTTTCCTGCACCACGGCATTGGCCTTTTTCTCGGGCCAGGAGAACTCGTTCATGAGCCTCGAGACGCGGATCGGCATCGATGCGACCATTCGTACGGCGAAACAGCCGGGCACGTCCTTCAGGATGGCGAACCCGCCCCGTCCAATGAAGATGCAATTGCCGCCCGTGGCGCGCTCGTATACGGCTTCCCGGAGATAGTCGAAATATTCGTCCCTGTCCCGAGCGAGAGACGCCCAAAAGCCCGGTTTTTTCTCGTCGTATTTTCGCAGTTTATCCTTGGTTATCCCGTGCTTGACCAGGTCTTCTTCCAGCATATCCCGGTTGATGAACGTATATCCAAGCAGGCGGGAAAGCTCCGCGGCCACTTCGTCGCCCAATGAGGCGATCTGTCTGGAAATCGTGATTATAGCCATATCGAACCTCCCTATGTTGGTATATCATCTACCTTAAGGATAAGACCGCGCCCGGAATCTGTCAAAGGCAGCGGTAGGGCCAGAGCCGGCGTCCCGTGTTAGGCATTGGCATCGGGAAACCCGCACGGGACGGCTGACTCGGGGCCGAATAAGGAGCTTTGTATGCAAGAAAACCTGGCATGGCAGCCAGTCGAGCGAAAATCGATATTTTCAACGAGAATTTTCGAGGTTCGGGAAATCGTAAGCCGCTCACCCGGAGAAACCGAGGGGACGTATTACGCGCTCCATGCAAGCGATTGGGTTATCGTGGTGCCCTTTGTCCCCAGCGGGTCGGGAGAGGGCGAATTCCTGATGGTCAGGCAATGGCGTCACGGCGCGGAAACGGAAAGCGTGGAATTTCCCGGCGGCGTGATCGATGGGGGAGAAACGCCCGCGGAAGCGGCGGCCCGGGAACTGCGCGAGGAGACGGGGCATACCGCGGAGAAACTCGAACTCGCGGCGTCTTTCTCGCCGAATCCCGCGATCATGGATAATACCTGCCACGTATTCATCGCCGAGGGGCTAAAGCGAACCCACGAGCCCGACCCGGACGAGGACGAATTCCTCGCCGCGATGCCGATGCCGGCCAAGGAAGTATTCAGGGGCATGGGACACCCCCCTTTCGTCCACGGGCTCATGTCGGCGGCCCTTCTCGCCTTCGTGCAAAAAAAAGGGCTGCCGGAATGACCGGCAACCCTTCTCTTTCTATCCGGGAACCAGCCCCGGAATTAATTACCCTTATTTGACCTGATTCTTGAAAGGCTCATACTTGCGGTCCCGGTCATAAGCCCCTTCGCGATATTCTCCCTTGACGCTGGGGATCGTGATGATCTGTCCGGGAAGGAGCAGGTTCGGGTTCGAGGGCTGCGCGAGGTTTTTCTTGTTCGCCTCGTAGAGCTTTTCCCACATGAGCGGGTTGCCGTAAACCGCGGGATTCGCCGCGATGTTCCACAGGCAGTCCTTGCTCGGGTTCCAGAGCTCGACCTTCCAGGTCGCCGGCAGGGGAACGATCTCCTTCACGACGGAGAGCGCGTCGAGCGCCGCCTGGGCGGATGCCTTGGCTTCCGCCCACGACTCCATGGCGAAGGCCGCGGCGGACGCGTCGATCGACTCGCCAGCGGACTCGTACGCGCCGGGGAAATACACGTCGGCCTTGAGACCCTTGGCCCAGGCGTAACGGGTGCGCGCCGCGTAAAGGGCCTTTTCGGCATCCGAGCGCACGAGCATTCCCTGGATGAATTCCGCGGAAAGCTTCGCGTTCTTTTCGGCTTCGTTCGCGTAGTCGACCGCAGCGGTATAGTCCCCGTCGTCGTAGGCTTGGGCGGCGAGGGCCGAGTAAGCCCGGCTCTTGCGCTGGTATTCGTTATTGTCGTAGGTCGCCGCGGCAAGGGGCAGTAAGCCCGAAAGGCAGACGGCGATCAGTATGGAGCAGGCGATTTTTTTCATTTCGATACCTCCCCGGGGGCGGATTCGTCGATGACGTAGGGTTCTTCGCTGTATCCTTCCGCGTCATCCGGCAGGGGAACGGTTTCGTCGGCTTGCTTCGCGAGCTCGGTACTCTCGGCCTGGCGGTTTTTCGCGGCCGAGATGGCGAGATCCGCGGCGTTTCGCCGAAGCGACACGTTTTGGTACACGTTCGTGAACGCGACCTCGGAATCGGTATAGGAATCGTAGGAGGACTTCCAGTCATCCGCCTTGCCGTAGGCTTCGGCGTCGGACGCCAGCTTGGCGGCGGCGGCGTAGTCGTCGGCCGCTGCCCGGTTGGCCTTGATCGAATCGCAGAGGCCTCGAATCTCGTCGACCTTGCCCTTCTTGTCCGCGGCCCAGACCTTGTAGCCGGCGTTGCTGACCTTCCTGAGGAAGGCCACGCACTCGGTGGCCGCGTCGAAGGAAGCGGGATCCGCGGTGCCGTAAGCGGCGGCGGCCTCTTCGTATTTCGTCCCGGCGCTCGCGTAGTCGTCCGGGTCGACCGAGTCGAATCCGTTCCGCACGATGTCGTCGTTCAGCGCGACGGCGTCCATGCCCAGGATGAGGGTCCGGTAGCGCATGAGCGCGATCTGGGCGGCGGCGTAGGATTCCTCGTCGGAACCGGCGTCCCGCGCGTCGGACGCGGCCTGCAGGGCCTCGTCCGCGAGGGCGAACTGTTCGGGGAAGTAGGAGTCGGCGCCGGCCGCGACGGCCTTGGCCCGGGCTTCCAGCAGTTCCGCTTCCAATTGGGCGGCTATCTCGGTGAAGGAAGCCTCGAACAACGCGTTGTATTTGTCGATGGCGTCCTTGAAGGCCGCTTCGGAGGCGTCGTAGTCGCTGCCGTAGGCGGCGAGACCCGCGTTGCGGGAAGCCTCGGCTTCTCCCCAACCTTCGGGCTTGAACGTATCGATACCGTACTTGAGACCCTTGGCGCGCAGGGCTTCGCATTCGTCGCGAAGTGAGGTCAGCGCGTCGTCGACGGGTTTGGCGGGCGCGGTTTCCACGGACGGCTGGGTCGTGGGTTCGGGCTCGGTCTCGCTTGTGGCGGGAGGAGCGCTTTTACAGGCCGCGAGCAAGGCGACGGAAACGAGCGCCACGCCCGCGAGGTTTCGCATTTTTTTCGGATTCATCGGTACCTCCGGGTATTCACCAAAAGGGTACACCGTAACGCTTTTTATTACAAGGATTTTTTGTCCCGTGGTATACTGGCGGATAACGTTACGGGAGGAGGGCGCCATGGGCGACGATTTCAGTTTCGAAATAATGGAGAGATTCGGAACCCTGTCGGAGGGCAAGGGCGGGTGGACCGTCGAGCTGACCGCGGTGTCCTGGAGCGGTCGCCAGCCCAAGTACGATATCCGCAGCTGGTCTCCCGACCATCAAAAAATGGGCAAGGGGATTACCCTGTCCGCGGAAGAGCTCGCCGCCCTCAAGAAAATTCTCGAGGGCATGAGCCTCTAGACGACGCCGGCCCTTACCGGTGCCGGGCTATTTCTTCCTGCGTGAGCCTGTCGCACACCTCGTTGTAATGGATACCCGCGTGCCCCTTCACCCACACCCACCGGGGCAGAATTTCCTGGGCCAGGGAATCGAGACGCATCCACAAATCCTGGTTCTTGACCGGTTCCTTCGATGCCGTTCGCCATCCGTTCCGCTTCCAGCCAACGATCCACTGGGAAATGCCCTTCTGCACGTACTGTGAGTCGGTATATACCGCGACGGACCGGGCTGCCCAGGCGGGCGTCGAAATGACGAGGGTAAGCGCCTCGATCACCGCGATGAGTTCCATCCTGTTATTGGTCGTCATGGAGTCGCCGCCGGAACGGATCACCTCGCGGTCGACGCCGGCGGTAAGGGAAACGGCCAGGGCGGCGAGGGACTCCTGGGAGGCGGGGTCCGCGACGCGGCCGCCCGGGACCTCTTCGTCGACGATGATGAAACCCCACCCGCCGGGCCCAGGATTGCCGGAGCATCCGCCGTCGGAGTATACGATGAGTTCGGATCCGCTCATGCCTTGGCCCCTCCCTTTCGCTTCGCCTCATGGTCGGCCTGCAGGGGAAGGGGCGTGGCCGTCCCGGTGGCGTCGACCGCCACGTCGTCGGCCTTGAAGAATTTCTCGCCCAGCAGTTTATAGGCTTCCGCGAGGGCGCTCGCCGTCATGTCCCAGCCGAGACAGGGGTCGGTGATGGAGACGCCGTGCCGAAGGTCGTCCGGGTCGGCGGTTATCGGCTGGGCGCCGGTCTCGAGATAGCTTTCGATCATGCAGCCGCACAGGGGGGTCAGGGGATTATCGGCGTCGTTCCGGAGGCGGATGGTCTCGAGGAGCACGCCGATCTGGTTTTCGGGCATCTTCTGCGAGTTGCCGTGGGAGCAGTCCACCATGATCGAGGGACGGATGCCCGCCTTTTTGAGGAGGGCGATGGCGGAGGAGACCGATTCCCGGTCGTAGTTCGGCCCGTGCTTTCCGCCGCGGAGAATGAGGTGGCTGTCGGGATTCCCGAGGGTCTGCATGATGCAGGCGGTGCCGGTCCGGGTAATCCCGATGAAGGAATGGGACTGGCGGGAGGACACGATCGCGTTGACCGCGATTTGCACGTCGCCGTCGGTGGCGTTCTTGAAACCGACGGGCATGGAAAGGCCCGAGGCCATTTCGCGGTGGGTCTGGCTCTCGGTGGTGCGCGCGCCGATGGAAGCCCAGCTGACGAGAGCGGAGGTATATTGGGGCACGATTGGGTCGAGCATCTCCGAGCCCGCGGGAAGGCCGAGCTCGTTCACCCTGACGAGGAAGTCCCGGGCCATGTCGAGGCCCCGGGCGATGTCGGCGGTACCGTCGAGGCCGGGATCCATGATGAGGCCGCGCCAGCCGAGGGTTGTCCGGGGTTTCTCGAAATACACGCGCATGACGATACACATGCGGTCGGCGTATCTTTCCCGTAATTCCACGAGGCGGCGGGCGTACTCGAGGCCGCCGACGGGGTCATGGATCGAGCAGGGCCCCACGATGACGAGAAGGCGGTTGTCTTCCCGGCGCAGGATCTTTTGCACTTCCTCGCGGCCCTTGAGCACCGTCTCCGCGGCGGCCGGGGTCGCGGGATAGGCCTTCGCGATGTCTTCGGGCGAAATCAGGGCCTTGGTGGCCATGATCCTGACGTCGCGTATCTTGTTGTCGTTCATGGGTCTTTCGCGTATCCTTTTTGATTTTCTTTCAGACGGCGGCGGCCCGGAGGGCATCCATCAGTTCCATCACCATAATGGAATCCGCCCATGTTTGTATAGCGCTCTCGGTCCGGCCTTCGGCGAGGCAGGATTCGACCTCCCGGATCTCGTACTCGTAACCGTTGCGGTCGAAGGGCGAGTCGAAGCGCTCGAGGACGTTGCCCTGGGCATCAAGCAAGGTAGCCTCCTGGGCGGTCCAGAAATTCGGGAGCAGTATGGACCCTTTTTCGCCCACTATGACGGCGGACCGGAGTTCCTCCAGCCCCTGGAGCGTGATGGCGCAGGAAAGGTCCGTCTCGAGGCCGCCGGGGTAGGAGAAGGCGAATTTATCGTAGAGATCCACGCCGTTTTCCATGCGCTTCATATATGAAGAAAACGAGTCGGGTTTGCGTTTTCCCGCGAACATGACGGCGCAGGTAATGGGATAGATGCCGACGTCCAGGATGGCGCCGCCTCCGAGGGCCGGGTCGTAAAGCCGTCCCTTGGGATTGAAGGGCGCGTCGAGGCAAAAGTCCGCGCGGAGGAATTTGAGGGCGCCGACCTTGCCTCCATCCGCCCAGGAGAGGGCCTTCCGGAAGGAGGGATTGAACTTCATCCACATCGCTTCCATGAAAAAGAGGCCCTTTCCCCGCGCGGTATCGACGACCGGGCGGAATTCTTCCGCGGTCAGGCTGACGGGCTTTTCGCAGAGTACCGCCTTACCCGCCCCGAGGGCCGCGATGGACAATTCCGCGTGGGAATTATGGGGGGTCGCGACGTAGACCGCGTCGATTTCGGGATCGGCGAGGAGAGCCTCGTAACTACCGTAAGATTTTGGGATACCCCATTCCTTCGCGAAGGCCGCCGCCTTCGAGGAATCCCGCGACGCGACGCCGGACAGGACCGATTTCCCGCTTCGCCGGGATTCAAACGAGCACGCGTCTGCGAATTTTCCGGCGATGCCCCCGGTGGCGATTATGCCCCAACGAATCCTTTCCATGCAGAACCCCCCTTAACTCGATTTTATCGATTGCCGTTCCCTCGGTTTTTCGCTATTTTATACTGTAGCCCCGGAACTAAAAAGGGGCATTCCTCACATTTTTTCATTTAATACCGCGAGGTTCTGCGAATGCAAGGAACCAGCGAGGATTCAAGGAGAATGAAATGGCTAAGCAGTTGATGTTTAACGAAGAAGCCCGGAAAAAACTTCTTTCCGGCGTGGAGCAAATCTCCCGCGCCGTGAAGGTAACCCTCGGGCCCAAGGGCCGCAACGTCCTTCTGGACAAGAAGTTCGGCGCCCCTACGGTGACCAAGGACGGCGTTTCCGTCGCCAAGGAAATCGAGCTCGAGGACCCCTACGAAAACATGGGCGCCCAGCTCCTCAAGGAAGTGGCGACCAAAACCAACGACGTAGCCGGTGACGGAACCACCACCGCGACGGTGCTCGCCTATTCCATGGTCCGCGAGGGCCTGAAGGCCGTGGCCGCGGGCATGACCCCGATCGAGCTGAAGCGCGGTATCGACAAGGCA
>QKCE01000296.1 GCA_003245785.1 Spirochaetales bacterium
GACGATGAGGGGCAGGAGGAGCCCGGTCCCCGATTTCAGGATCTCCGAGGCTTCCGGCCCGTCGGTGGGCTCGACGTCATGGCCGTGGGCGCCCGATTTGCGGCGGAACGCGAGGCTCACGCCGACGGCGGCGGCGAACAGGACGGTCACCTCGCCGAGGGTATCGAGACCGCGGTATGAAACCACGACCGCGGTAACGAGGTTCGGGGCGCCGTAATCGCGGGGACCCCGGTCGAGATACGCCTGCGCCAGCTGCCCGACCCCGGCCCTCGTCTCGAGCGCGCCCGTCAGCGGCAGGAACGCCGCGACGAGCAGCGCCAGAATTCCCAGAAGGATAAGCCGTTTTATCATTCCCTGTCCTCCTTGGCTTCCCCGCCCTGGGGTTCGTACTTCCTCGGGCTTTGGGAGATTTTCTTGATGCGGTTCCACGCGAGGAGGAAAACCACCGTCGTCAGGGCGGAACCGATGGCCGCCTCGGTCATCGCCACGTCGGGCGCGCCGAAGACGAGGTATAGGACGCTCGCGAGGAGCGATACGGTTCCGGAGGCGATGATCGCGCTGACCATGTCCTTGAGGTAGAGCGAAGCCAGGGCAGCCGCGACGATCACGGCGCCGAAGGCAATAACGAGTACGAGCGTCATAGGTCGTCGCCTCCCTCGAGTTCCGGCGTTGGCGCCGGTTTCTTGTTTTCGCCGAGTTCCGTCGGGATCTTGCGGTACCGGGCCGCCCGCGCGAGGGCGTGGCTGGAAAGGGGATTGGTGAGGAGTACGAAGAGCGCGAGTATGGCGATCTTCGGCCAGTTTTCGGGCATCAGGAAAATGAAGCCGAGGAAAACCAGGAGGGACCCGAGGGTAGTCGCCTTGGTCCCGGCCTGCATGCGGTTGTAGAGATCGGGCATGCGGATGAGTCCCAGGGCCGCGAGAAAGAGGAAAAGCGATCCGATCAGGATTAACACGGCGCCGATTATGTCCATCAAAGTCCTCCCTCGGCGTAACGGGCCACCGCGACGACGCCGATAAAGCTGATCAGGCCGTAAACCAGCGCCACGTCGAGATACAGCGAGCGCCCGAGGAACCAGGACAGCGCGACGATGATCGAGAGGGCGATGATGGTGAGGGCGTCCAAAGCCACGGCCCGGTTGAGGAAATCGGGTCCGCGCAAAAGCCGTATGAACGATAAAACCATCGCCGCGAGGGCGAACGCCCCGGCGACGGCCAGGATGAAGTCAACCAAAGATCACCTCCAGGTATTTTTCGAAGCCGGTAACGATCGCGGCGGTGGCTTTCTCCGCGTCGCGGTCGGAAACGTTGATCCAGTGAATGGCCAATTCGTCATCCTTGATATCCACGGTGATAGTCCCGGGGGTAAGGGTGATGGAGTTGGCGAGGGCGAGGCGACCCATCCGGCTTTTCAGGCGGGTTTTCACGGTCACGATTCCCGGATTGATGGGGAGGGACGGGGCGAGAACCCGGAATGCCACGTCGAGATTGCTCTTGACGACGGCCCAAACGAAATAGGGCACGTAGAGGAGAAAGTAGGCGATTCTCTTGGGTATAAGGCTGAACTCTCCCCAGATTTGCGCGCCCGGCAACGGTAGTAACGCCAGGGCCAGCGCTACGCACGCGCCGAAAATCATCTCCTGCGTCGAGGGCGGGCTGGTAATCATGAGCCAAAAGGCGAAGATTGCCGCAAACAGAACGACGCGTCTCCATAAGGTCTTCATCGATCCTCCTTACTCCGGGAAATCGGCGAACGTCGCAATGGATACCCGGTTTAAAAGTTTCAAAGGTTGCAAACTTTAATGATTGTTGAACTGAAATGGGAATAAGTCAAGAAAAAATGAAACGGATACCTGGCCGAAACCGTCCCGTCGCTTCCGGGATTCGCGGGCATCGGTGAAAAACCCTAGGCCCTTGAAGTGAAATTCCCGATTTCGGTACCGGTGCTCCGGCCCTAAAGTTAGACAGCGGAAAATCCGATTCCGCCCAGTTTCGACAGGAGGATGACATGAAGAAAAGTACGGCGCTCTTGGCCCTGACCGTCGCGATGGCGATCATCGCCTCGTCCGCGTTCGCCGGCGGCAAGCCCGACGCGGCGAAAAAAGCGGACGGCAAGGCAAAGATTTCGTTTTGGCATATCGGCACCGCCGATACCGACAAGGGCTTCTATCAGGGCGTCGTGGACGAATTCATGGCCGCGCACCCGAACGTTGAAATCGAAATTACCGTGCTCGAGAACGAGGCTTTCAAGAGCAAGGTCTCGACCCTCATGCAGTCCGGGAATCCGCCCGACGTGTTCCACAGCTGGGGCGGCGGCACGATGGCCGAATACGCCAAGGCGGGCCTCCTCCGCGACATCACCAAATTCGTGAGCGGCACCGACTGGGGCAATTCGATGGCCCCCGGCGTATGGCAGGTTTACCAATACAACGGCAAGCAGTACGGCGTTCCCTTCGATATGGGCGGCATTACCTTCTGGTACAACAAGGACCTACTCGCGAAGGTTGGCTACTCCTCCTTCCCGACGACCTGGGACGACCTTCTTACCCTCGTTTCGAAACTCAAGGCGGCCGGCGTCACCCCGATAGCCCTGGGCGGCGGCGACAAGTGGCCGGCCATGCACATGTGGTCCTACCTCGCCGCGAGAATCGGCGGGAAGGCCGCGTTTGACCAGCTCATTCTGGGAACCGGCAAGGGTTTCAATGACCCCTCTTTCGTGAAGGCCGGCGAAATGCTCGTCGCCCTCGCGAAAACCCAGCCCTTCCAGGACGGCTTCCTGGGCGCAACCTATAACGACGAAGCGGCGCTCGTGGGCAACGGCCAGGCCGCCATGGAACTGATGGGGCAGTGGGCCCCGAACGTCGAGATCGACAGCTCCACCTCAAAAAAGGGCATCGGCGACAAGCTCGCGACCGCGCCCTTCCCCTCGGTGGCCGGCGGGGTCGGCAAGGTGACGGACGTTATCGGCGGCGGGAACGGCATGGCGGTTGGCAAGAACGCGCCGGACGAGGCGATCGAGTTCCTCAAATACCTTACCAACCGGGAGAACAACGCGAAGTACGCCACCATCGCCGGTATCATCCCGACGGTGAAGGGCGCCGAGACGGGAATCAAGGACGAAAACGCCAAGCTCGTGAAGGGCGTAGTGGATAAGGCCGGGTTCTTCCAGCTCTACCTCGACCAGTTCTTCTCCCCCGCGGTGGGCGGCGCGATCAACGACGCCGTGCAGACGATGCTCGCCGGCACCGCCACCCCGGCGGAAGCCTGCGCGGCGATGCAGTCCGCCTACGAAATGAGCCGCTGACCTGACAACCCAGGAAGCCCGGGCATTGCCCGGGCTTCTTTTGGATCCACGGAGTTTCAATGATCAGAAAGCATGCCCTGCTGCCCTACGTCCTCATCGCCCCGGCGTTCATCCTTTTTTCGCTTTTCGTGATCGCGCCGGTTTTCCAGGCGGCGGTTTTCAGCCTGTACAGATGGAACGGGCTCGGTCCCCTCGCCGATTTCCGGGGAGTGGAAAATTTCCTGTTCCTCGCCAAGAACGCGATCTTCCGAAAGGCCCTCGGCCATAATCTCGAGATCATAGCGATCTCCCTCGTTATCGAATTGCCCCTGGCGCTCACGGTGGCCCTGGTGATCGGCCGCGCGGAATTCCGCCTCGCCGTCCTTTTCCGCACTTTTTTTTTCCTGCCCTACGTGCTCTCGGAAATTATCACCGGCGTGCTCTGGCAGTTTATCTACCATCCCCAGTACGGGCTCGTCCGTTCGGTTTTCGCGTTCCTGTTTCCGGGAACTTCGGCGCCGACCCTTCTCGGCAACCCGGGTACCGTGCTCGGCGCGATAATGGCGGTTATCATCTGGAAATATTTCGGCTTTCACATGTCGATCTTGATAGCGGGACTGCAGGACATCCCGAAGGACATACGCGAGGCGGCCCTCATCGACGGGGCGGGGGAGCTGCAATCCATCCGCTACGTGGTACTGCCGCTCCTCCGCCCGACGATAGTCGTTTCCGCGTATTTCTCGATCATCGGCTCGCTCCAGGTTTTCGACGTGGTGTGGGCGATGGGGAAGGGCGATCCGGTGAATTCAGCTGAAACGATGGTCACGTACCTCTACAAGTTCGGGATCCAGCGCCTCAATATCGGTTTCGGTAGCGCGGTGGCCGTCACGATCTTCGCCATGTGCCTGTTTTTCTCGATCGCCTACAACCGCCTCACGGCGCCCAGGGAGGGTAAGTAACCCATGCCTTCATCCATGAAAATGAGCCGGAGGTTTTCCGACGCCCTGGCCTACGCGTTTTGCGCGCTTCTTTCCCTCTTCGTCCTGCTCCCGCTCTGGATCGCCGCGCTCGGGGGCGCGAAATCGATGGGGCAGCTTATCGCGAATCCCTTCGGCTTCCCGGTTCCCTTCGAGATCCATCAATACACCGATCTGCTCGTCGGAAAGGTCGGGACCTTCTGGCGTTCCCTGGGCAACTCCCTCCTCATTTCTGCGGGAACCGTCGCGGGAACGCTCTTCGCCTGCGTGCTCGCCGCCTTCTCCCTGGCGCGGATAAATTTCAGACTCAATTCGCTCCTGCGCGGATTCTTCATGCTCGGGCTTTTATTCCCCCTCGCGGTCGCCATCCTGCCGTTATACCTGCAGATACGCGGCCTGGGGCTTCTCGACCGGTATACGGGCGTCATCCTGCCGCAAATCGCGTTTCAGCTTCCCATGACGATTCTGCTCATGATCGGTTTCTTCGCCGCGGTACCGAAGGACCTGGAAGACGCCTGCGCCATCGACGGATACGGTCCCGTGGGCTTTCTTATCAAGATGGTACTGCCCCTTTCGACGCCGATCCTCGCGACCGTTGCGGTCATCACCCTCGTCGCGAGCTGGAACAATTTCTTCCTGCCGCTTCTCGTCTTCAACGAACAGGCCAAGTTTACCCTGCCCCTGGGGGTAATGAACTTTCAGGGCCAGCACGCCTCCCAATGGAACCTGATCCTGGGCTATCTTTCCCTCGCGATGGTCCCGGCGGTGGCATTATTCATCTTCTCCCAGCGCTATATCGTCGCGGGCTTGACCGGGGGCTCGGTAAAGGGCTGACGGACCGATGCGCGCGGGAGGGATCGGCATACGGACGGCGGATTTGATTATTGCGGGACGGCGGAAAATCCCGATCTCGGCGTGTCCCCGGAGGCTTCTTTTCCTCTGTACAACCGCATCCAGTGCCGATACTATAGGGGTATGAGTGACTACAAGAAACCCCGGGCCATCGAAATAGGCGGCGCGGGGCAGGTTCGCCGGGTGCCGATCGGCGGCGACGCGCCGGTATCGATTCAAACCATGTGGAAGGCGCCCCTGATCGGCGCGGATCTCGACGGCATAGTCCGTACCCTGGGGGAGCTCGAGCAGCTCGGGTGCGACATCGTGCGGTTCGCGGTCCCCGACATGGAATCCGCCGACGCCCTCGTGAGCCTGTCCGAAAAAACCGCCATGCCCCTGGTGGCGGATATTCATTTCGATTACAAACTGGCCCTCCGCTGCCTCGACGGACGGGTCGCCAAGATACGCATAAATCCCGGAAATATCGGCAGCGAGGACCGGGTACGGCAGGTGGCCGAAAAGGCCGCCGAACGGGGCGCGGCGATTCGTATCGGCGTGAACTCCGGATCCCTTCCCAAAGACCTGGCGGACGCCCTCGAGCGGGAAGAATCCCAGTCCCACGACCAGCGCGCCCATTCCCGGGCGAAGGCCCTCGTGGAAACCGCCTCCCGCGAGATGGCGGTTTTCGACCGTCTCGGTTTCGACCGGGTCGTGGTTTCGATGAAGGCTTCCACCGTCGCCGAGACGGTACTGGCGAACCGGCTGTTCGCCGGGAAGTATGACGTCCCCCTTCATCTCGGCGTGACCGAAGCCGGGCCCTTGGTAGGCGGAATCGTGAAAAGCACCCTCGCGTTCAGCGCGCTCCTGGCCGACGGTATCGGCTCGACGGTGCGCGTAAGCCTTTCGGACGCCATGGAGAACGAGGTCATCGCCGCGCGGGAAATACTGGCGGAGTGCGGCAAGCGGGCAGGGGGCGTGAGAATCGTGTCCTGTCCCCGCTGCGGTCGCAACGGCTTTGACGTCCACGCCTTCGTGGAAAGGTGGCAAAACGAGCTTCTCTCGATGAAACGGGACATTACGGTCGCCGTCATGGGTTGCGTGGTTAACGGTCCCGGAGAGGGAAAGCACGCGGATATCGGCATCACCGGGGCGGGCGATTCGGTCATGATCTTCCGTCGCGGGGAAATCGTGCGAAAGGTGTCCGGCGCCGACGATATCGGTACCGTTGACCGGGCCTTCCGCGAGGAGCTCGCAAAACTGTGATAAAACTTCACCGTCCGTTAACGCTCATTCTCGTCTCTTTCGGCCTTTCCGCCGCGGTCGCGGCCCAGGACGCCCCCGTCTGGCTCCAATTGGACCGAGCCAGAACCGCGTACTCCCGGGGGGAATACGGCGACGCCCTTCGATTGACCGAAACGGCCCGCGCCGCGAAGCACGAAATTACCGCGCGTCGAATCGCGGTCCTCGAGGCGGCTTTCGCCCCGGGGGAGGTCAAGCGGGCTGGGGATGACCTTTCTGCCATCAGGCCCATCCTGGCGGAACGGGGCGAGAAGGAAGCCCTGGATACCCTCGACGCCCTCGCCAGGACCAGGGGCGCCGCCGAGTCCGGCAAGTCCGCGTCCAAACTGATCGCCTGGCTGAAGCGCAGCGACGTGTTCCCCGAGGCGGATTTTCTCGAGGGACTCGTCCATGACGCGGAAGGCGAGACCGCCATCGCCCTGAAGCTCTATCTCACGGCGTGGGAAAACAGGGATTTCCTGGATATCCCGGATCAGCGATACGACATACTGTACCGGATGGCGGAGTCCTCCCTCGGCCTCGGCGACGCGGATACCGCCGAAAAGGACTACCTCCAGATTCTCAGCGACGATCCCGTGTACGGCACGCCGGACAGACCGAGCCCGACGCTCGTCGCCATGAAAAATACCCTAGTCGAGTCGAAGGATACCGCGAAATTCATAAGGCTGTACCGCCACGAAAACCGTACCGCCTTCCGGGCAGCCGCGCGGCTTTCCGTCCTTTACCTGGACGATAACGCGAATCCCGAGCGCGCACTCAACCTCACGGTCCTGACAGCGACCATGGCGGTCAGTTCCCTTGACCGGGTCCTGAAAACCCGCCGCCTCCAGTGGGACGGCTCGACCCTCGAGTCCCTCGCGAGGGCATTCTCCGGAAACCGCGAGCTCTCCGCCTGGTCGGCCTCGGAAGGGCTGTGGGACCCCTTCCTATCGCTCTCCAGGACCCTCGTCGCGGCGGGAAACCGCCCCCAGGCGCTTTCGCTCCTGAGTGACCTCGCGCTCCACTGTCCCGACCCGGCCGTCGCGAGGAAGGCGACCGGACTCATCAATTCGCTGTCCCTTCGGGATTGATTCCCCCCGTGCCATGGGATATAGTTAACACACAACCAGGAGAACGCAATGAAAGCCATTACTAAAGGAATCGCAGTCGCCCTCTTCGCCCTCGCGGGAACGGTTCCCGTTTTCGCCCACGCGGTGGGTTTCCAGTTGGACGCGGCGCCCGATTCCAGCGGAGCGGGTTTCGGCCCCGCGATAACCTTCAAGATCGACGAAATACCGTTGATGTTCGCCGTAAGCCTGTCCATCCACGGTAACGATTTTTCCCTCGGCGCCACCGCGGACCACTGGTTCATCCACGAGCAAATCTCCGATTCGCTTCCCATCATGTGGGGAATCGGCTGGGGCGCCTACGGGCACGTGGGGATCACCCAGAGCACGAACCTGTCCTTCGGCGGTCGCCTGCCGATTTTCCTGGACGCCTTCTTCAAGGACGGCTTCCTGGAACCCTTCATTCAGATCGCGCCCTCGATAGGGATAGCCGTCGCCCCGGAACTCGTGTTCCCCGACTGGTCCATACCCTTTTCCATAGGCTTGAGATTCTGGTTCAACGAATCGTCTAAATAAAACGTCAAGGAGTAGCTTATGAAAGCCAAAGTATTGGGCCTGGTCGCGGCTCTCGCGGTACTCGGGACTTCCAGCGTGTTCGCGTTCGGCATCGGTCTCCAGGTAAACGGAAACGCCGGCGAGGTGTTCGTCCCCGGCGCGGCCGTTACCTTCAAGGTCGATTCCATCCCGCTCGTCTTCGCCGTGAACTGGTACGGCGGGGATAACGCGACCGTAATCGGCATGACCGCGGATTATTGGGGATTGAACAAGAAATTGGTCAGCATCGGCAGCGCGCCCCTGAACTGGTTCTTTGGCGTGGGCTTCTTCGTGAATACCGTATTCGCGGACGAATTCATGCTCACCGGAGGCATTCGATTCCCCTTGGGCCTGAACATGTTCATTCTTGACGGCTTCCTGGAGCCCTTCGTTCAGGTAGCCCCCTCGATGGGCTTGCAATTCGTGCCGGCCCTCGGCGTTGACCGGTTCTTCTTCCCGGTATCGGCGGGCTTCAGGCTCTGGTTCAAGTAAATACGCGAAACCGTCCCTTCTCGGGACGGTTTTTTTATGGTATGGTACCCCGATGCGCTTGTCATCGGGTTATTGAAATCATCAGGAGGCGTTATGAACAAAGTGGTGCTGGGAGCCGATTCCCTTGAC
>QKCE01000323.1 GCA_003245785.1 Spirochaetales bacterium
GGTGAAGACCTCCGTGAACATCTTCGACCTGTACGGGCTTCCCCTCCTGGTGGCCCTGGCGGGGCTTTTCGCCTGGCGCGCCCGGGTCTCGAAGCGCCGCGCGATCCGCGCGAAGTACGCGTCGGACGACGAGCGCGAAACCGACGGAGGTAAACGATGAAAACGCGAAAGATTCTGCTTCTGTCCACGATCGCCGTTCTTGCGGTCGTCTATGCCCTGCAGCTTGCCCTCTCCGGGCCTACGGGGGCGAAAACCCTGGCCCTGAAGGAATCCCCGGATTCCGTGACCGTCCGCAAGGCCGGCGCCGCGGGCGGGAGCGACGTGAAGCTCGGCAAGGACGGCTCGGGTTGGACCGTGGGCTCGAAGGCCTACCGGGCCGACGGCTCGACGGTAGATTCCCTCGTGGACTCCGTCGCGAACCTCAAGGTGCTCGGCACGGTTTCCCGCGGCCTTTCCCCTGCGGACGAGGACCGATACGGCCTCGCCGACGGCACGGCCCTGGAACTGAGCCTGTCGAAGGGCGGCAAGGTCCTCAGGACCCTCAGGGTGGGGAAGGCCTCGCCGACGGGCCAGCAGTCCTACGTGACGGTGGACGGCAGTAAGGAAGTGCTCCTGGTTTCGGGCAACCTCGCGGAGGGTTTCGGCAAAGCCGAGGGTGACCTCCGGGACAAGAACGTGTATGCCTTCGAGGCGGATACCCTCCTCGGGGTCGCGGTGTCGGGGAGCGAGTCCTGGAGTCTCGCGAAGTCCGGTTCCCCGGCGGCCTGGACCCTGGCGCCGGGCGCGACGCCGGCCCCCGCGGGGGAACTCGACCCCGAAAAGGCCGCGAGCTGGGCGTCTTCCCTGGCGAACCTGCGGGCGTCGAAGTACCTGGACGACGGCTCCCCGCTCCCCCCGGCGCCCCTCGCGACGGTGAGCCTGGACTTCGGCGCGAAAAAGGCGTCGGTCTCGATTCTCGAAAAGAGGGCGGACGGGGAATACCTCTGCGTCTCGAGCGAGAGTCCCTCTCCCTTCACGCTGGCGGCCTATACCGCGGAGAAGTACCTGAAGAAACTGTCCGATCTGGAAAAGAAATAAGCGCAAGACAGGCGGGATAACGACCCGTCGGCCTTTCGGCGCAAGCCTGCCCCGACGCTCGACGAGTCAGGGGCGGTTCGCGGCGGAAGGCCGTTTTTTTTCTTCGCGCCTTGCCTGCGGGGGGGGCGCCGCCCGCGCTAGATCCGCGCGAGTATCCAGTCCCTGAGGTCGTTCATTACCTGCGTCCGGTAGGGCAGGGGCTCGTTGTACACCTCGTGGTAGTAACCGGGATAAATCCTGACCGTCAGGTCCCTGGTCTTGAAGGCGGCGGCCAGTTCCTCCCCCTCCACGATGAGCCGGTCTTCCTCGCCCTTTTGATAGAGAAGGGGAATGGCGAGCCGGGGCGCGAGCTTCGCGTTTTCGGCGAAGGCCTTGGTCATCTCGATCCCGAGGCGGGCGCTTATTTTCTTGGCGTACACGTTCGGATCGGAGTTGTACCGCTCGACCACCTCGCGATCCCTCGACAGGAATTCCGAAAGGTTCCCCGGATTGACCATGAGCTTCGGGGTCACGACGGAAAGGCCCGAAGCGACGGCGCGGACTACGGGATTCACGTTTCCGCCTATTTTCAGGCCCGAACCGGACATGATGAGTCCCTTAAGGCTGTCCTGGTGCTCGAGGGCCCAGCGGAGGCCGATGCAGGAACCCATGGAATGGCCCAGCATGAAGCGGGGCAGGTCCGGGTATTCCCGGGAGATTATCCCGGCCAGCACGTCCTCGTCCGCGACGTAGCGGGCGAACCGGGGAACGTAGTTGCGCTGTCCCCCCGAGCGGCCATGGCCCCGGTGGTCCGTGGCGTAAATCGCGATGCCCTCGGGCAACAAGGCGTCCACCACGTTTTGAAAGCGCCCCCCATGCTCGGCAAAGCCGTGCACGAGATGCACCACCGCCTTTGCCGTCTCCGGTTTCCATGCCTGATAATAAATTCGTACGTTTTCGTCGCCGGAGAAGAAGTTCTCTTCATGCGTCATGATCGCCCCCTGCAGAGAGGATAGCCCTTTTATGCGGGGCCAACAATTTAATCCGGGGCTCCCGGAAAAAAGCGGGACCCGCGCCCGCACGAATACGGCGTTGCCCGTTTTCCCGCGATCGGCCCCCGCGGTCCTCAGTCCAGCGAGCCGAAAACCCGCTTCAAAATTTCGCTTACCCGCTTTACCGGGTCCTTGCGGATCGCCTTTTCCTCGTCGGCTACCTTCAGGAACATGCCGTCCAGCGCCCTTTCCGTCAGGTATCGGGAAAGCTCGATATCCACGGTTTTCATTTTATTGATCTTTCCGATGGGGCTCAGGGCCACTTTGTTGTATAGGTCGCGCAGGGTATTCCAGGTCTGGTTGGCGGAAATGTCGCCCACCAGCTTCTTGTCCAGGGCACCGTTCAGTTTCGGGTGGTAGAGGTCGACCAGGCGGGTATAGGTCTTCGCGCGGAAGTATCGGGTCGCCTCGTCGTCCTTCCCTTTCAGGATCGTGAAGGCGTCCGCGATGGTCATGTCGGTTACCGCGTCGGCGAAGATGGGGTAGGCCTCGGAAGCAGCCTCTTCGGCGGAACGGTTGATCCGGAGGACGAGGTCGTCCATCATCTTTTTGCCGCCGGGGACCCGCTCGATGTTCTCGATGATGGGGTCGGCCTCCGGTGGCAGGGCCAGGCGATAGAGGTCGTTCCCGTAATAGCCGTCCTTCGCGCCCAGGGCCTTTGCCGCGGATTCCGCGCCCCGGGTCAGGGCTTCCTTCAGGCCCCTGGCGACTTCCTTCTCCGTGAGGGGAGCCTCGCCGCCTTCGAGATAGGCGTTCAGGGTGGAATCGAGGGTGGTCAGGCAGGAAGTGAACAGCACGGCGCTTGCCAACAGGGGAAAAAGAACAGGTTTCATGGGGCGACTCCCGACGTAAGGATAGCTTCAAGGATAACGCCGAAGCGGCCGAAAAACCAGCCTTTCCGCCGCGTCGGATTCCGGGATGTACCTTCAGGCGCGGCGGGATGGAGAAATGCCCACCGAAAACCGCGTCGAAGCCTTGGGCTCGCGTCCGATCGCGCCCCTGCGGGGACTTGCTCGCCAGGGGCTCTGGCGCAAGGGCCCCCGCCCGGCCGGGACGTTCTGCCTCGGCCTTTATCCCGATATCAGACTTTGGGAATCCTTACCGGGACGCCCAGTTCGCCCAAGCGACCCTTGATGCTTCCGACGGTGTAGTCCCCCGAGTGGACCATGGAGGCGATGAGCGCCGCGTCGGCCTTGCCCTCGAGGAGGACGTCGGCCATGTGTTCCGGGGTGCCCGCGCCGCCCGAGGCGACCACCGGGATCCCGACATGCCCGGAGATCATTCGGGTGAGGGGGATTTCGTAGCCCTCCCGGGTGCCGTCGGCGTCGATGGAGTTGAGGACGATTTCCCCCGCCCCGAGGCTTTCGGCCCGGATCGCCCATTCGAGGGCGTCGAGTTCCGTCGCGACGCGGCCGCCGTTCACGTAGACGCGGTAGCCCGATTTCATCGCGCTGTCGCGCTTGGCGTCCATGCCGAGGACGATGCACTGGTTCCCGAAGATCGCCGCGCCCTCGGTGATGAGGGAAGGGTTGCGGACCGCCGGGGAGTTGAGGCTTACCTTTTCCGCCCCCGCGAGGATGGTGTTCCGGATGTCCTCCACGGTGGAGATGCCGCCGCCGACGCAGAAGGGGATGAAGACCTTCGAGGCGACCCGGGAAATGAGGTCAAGGGTCGGGCCCCGGTCCCGGGCGGAGGCCATGATGTCGTAGAACACGAGCTCGTCCACCCCCTGGCGGTAATACTCGGCGGCCATTTCGACGGGGTCGCCGATGTCCACGTTGTCGAGGAATTTCACGCCCTTGGTGGTGCGGCCGTCCTTTACGTCGAGGCAGACGATGATTCTTTTTTTCAGCATTTCGCGCCTCCGGCGGCGTTTTTCCCCCGGGCGAAATTCGAGAGTATCCTCAAGCCCGCCGCGCCGGATTTTTCCGGGTGGAACTGGAAGGCTTCGATGGGGCCGAACTTCAAGCCGCAGGGCACGTCGATCCCGTAGGGGGTCGTCGCGGTGACTACCCCGGGGTCTTCCGGGTCTATGTAGTAGGAATGGACGAAATAAAAGTCGGAACCCACGGGCACGCCGTCCAGGAGGGCGGACCCGCCGTTCCGGAGGTCCAGGGAGTTCCAGCCCATATGCGGGACCTTGAGGCCCCGGGACGGAAAGTCCTTCGGGAAGCGGCGGACGACCCCGGGCACGAGGCCGAGGCAGGGGGTGTCGCTTTCCTCGGAATGGGAAAGGATGATTTGGGTGCCGAGGCAGATGCCGAGGAGGGGTATGCCCGCGGCGACCCGGTCGCGGATGAAGGAATCGAACCCCGTCGCCCGAAGTTCCCCCATCGCGAATTTCGCCTCTCCCACCCCCGGGAATACGAGGCGGTCGGCGGTCTCGAGCTCGCGGGGCGACTTCGAGATCCGGTAATCGACGCCGAGGGATGCGAGGGCGCGTTCCACGCTGCGGATGTTGCCCGCGTTGTAGTCAATTATTCCGATCATTTTCCAATCCTACCGGCGGGGGCGCCCGAGGTCAAGGCGGCGCCGGGTTTTGCCGATAATCGTCGTATCATGACGCTTCAGGAACTCATCGAGCTCGTAATAGAGGTTATCCGCACCCGCGACGTAATAATCGTGACCGTAGTCGTCGCGATTTACGTCAATATCGTTATGTGGATCGTCCGTTACCGGAAGCGTCCCGCGGGGGCGCGAAGGTCCCGGCGGCGCGCCCAGGATTCCAGGGCCGCCCTTGAAAAACCCCCGGCCGGGGACGAAGAGGAAGATTGAGGCCCTTGGCCCGCGCGTCCGGTTTCGCCGCCCGCAAGGTTCCCTCCCGGGGCCATCCCTCCCGCTTGCCGATTTTTCCGTTCCGTAAAAGATACGCGAGCATGGCGGTGAAGTCCGCCCTCCTCCAGGCCGGAAAGCCGAGCCGGGCCACGGATACGCGGTTCGCGCTCCGGTAAAGGATTTCCGCAGCCTCTCCTTCGGTATACTCCCCCGAATTTCCTTCAATGAAAGACGCCACGACCCCGATATCCCCGGGGGAATCCCTCGCGGTACCCTCGCACACGTCGCAGCCCGAGCAGGCGAGCCGTTCGCCCCCGGGCGCGTCGGGTCCGGTTCGCGGATCGCCCAGGGCCGAAAGGAGGCGTTCCCTCCGGCAGTCCCCGCTTTCCGCGCATTCGACGAGCTTCATGCCCCGCGCCCGGTCGACGGGGGAGGGGAGGAGGGCAAACTTCCGGCCGTCCAGGGGACTCCAGAGCATGACCGCCTCCGCGGCTTCCCCGTCCCGTCCGGCCCGGCCCGCTTCCTGGAGGTAGGCTTCCGTCGAGGGCGGCGGGTTTTTGTGAATCACCGTGCGGACGTGGGGCGTGTCGATTCCCATGCCCCAGGCGCAGGTGGCGCACAATATGCCGTTATCCGCTTTCGGGAACCAGTCCTCCACGGCTTTCTTTTCCTCCCGGGAAAGTCCCGCGTGGTAATACCGGCAGTCCGCCCGGGGAAACTCCCAGGCGAGGGACCGGGCTGTCCGCTCGGTCCCCCCGCGGGTGGAGCAGAACACGATCATGGGCGTTTTGCGCCTTGCCACCTCGCGGTAGAGGGCCGCTTCCTTCGTAAAGCACCGGTTTACCGAAAACCGGATGTTCGGCCGGTCCGTCTCGCCCCGAACGAGATGGGCTTCCCCGCCGAAAAGGATTTCCGCGACCCGGGACAGTACCGGCGGGCTCGCCGTGGCCGTGAAGGCCGTGACCGCCGGCGGGTCCAGTTCCCGGGCGAGGTCCCCGAGGGTCAGGTAGGCGGGCCGGAAACTGTCGCCCCATTCGGCCACGCAATGGGCCTCGTCGATGGCGAGGTGGGCGATACCCCGGGCGGCGATCCTCTCGCGAAGCCGCTTCCCGGCGAGCACCTCGGGATTCGCGATGACGAGCCTGGCCGGGGGCTTCCCGTCCCTTCCCTCGAGGCGGGCGAATTGGGCTTCCCGCTCTTCCGGGGACTGCCCGCCCCGGAACAGGGCGGGTTCGAGCCCGCCGGCGTCGAGGCGCCTCGCCTGGTCCGACATGAGCGCGAGGAGGGGGTACACGACCAGGGTCGGCCCGCCGAGGAGCAGGGCGGGCACCTGAAAGCAGAGGGACTTTCCCGCCCCCGTGGGAAGGAGCACGATCTGGCGGCCCCGGCGCGCGCCGTCCTCGTCGAACAGGGTTTCGCCGTCATCGATTTCCTCTCCCGATTCCCGGGCTTGCCGGGCGCGGGTTTCCGCCGCGACCGCGTCGAGGACGTTCGCGATCACGAGACGCTGCCATGGATAAATATAGGGGATGCCGAAGGCGTCCCTTGCCGCCCGGGCGGCGGGATCTTCGTGCGCGCGGGTTCCGTCCATGCTAGACTTGTCGTGAACCCGGGGCGCGGTGCCCGGGTTCCGGAGGTTCCCATGGCTCGCATTCCGCCGAAGACGGCGCTTTCCGTACTGATCCCCGCCCTTCTGTTCGTTCTGTTCGCCCTTATCGTCTCCTTTCCCGACCGGGTTCCGTTTTTGAACCCGTCCCTCCGCTCGGAGGAAGGGCTGGGGACCGAAGGGTTTACCGTGCCCGGGATCGCGGGAACGAGGGCGAGCCGCTCCTTTGCCATGAAACGGGTGCCGGCGGGTATCGCGCCCGGAGGAACCCTCGACGTTCCCGGGGCCCTGCGGGTCGAAACGCCCTTCTGGCTCGGGCGAACCGAGGTTACCCGGGGGCTGTACCGGAGCGTGGCCCGGGGGGCCGCAGCGATGGGCTACGAGCTTGACGCGGGGATAATCCGCCCCGACGAGGGCGACGACGTTCCGGTCGAGGGAATCTCCTGGGCTGGGGCGGTGGTCTGGTGCAATCTATTGTCGGAACTGTGTTCCCTCGAGCCCGTCTACAGGGCGCCCGGTCCCGAATCCCCGGCGGTCAAACGGGTCTCCGAATGCCTTGCCCTCTGCGCTGGTCCGTCCCCTTCCCTCGTTCGGGATTCCCGGGCGAAGGGTTTCCGCCTTCCGGAATCGGCGGAATGGGAGCTTGCCGCCCGCTACCGGGACGGGACGGAGTGGACCTCGGGCACCTGGCCCAGCGGGGGCATCGCCGGCTGGGAAGAGCTTTCGCGGGACGATCTCGTGGCGTGGTTCGACCGGGACGGCCCCGCGGCGGCGGCGAGCCTCGCCTCCAACGCCCTGGGCATTTACGATATGAGCGGAAACGTTTGGGAGTGGTGTTTCGACGCCTTCGGGGAAGAGCCGGGAAGGGGATTCGGCCCAGCCGGCGGGGAACCCCGCGGGACCGCGGACGCCGCGGGTACCGGGACGACGGGGGGCGCCGCCGGCGGGGGAATCGGCCGGGACGCGGGCTCGGTGGCCACGACGTCGCCCGGTACCGCCGAAGCCGCGGGCCCAGGACCCGCCGACTCGCCGGCCGGCGAGCCCCTGAAGCGGGTCACCCGTGGCGGGAGTTGGACCGGCCGCGCGTGGCGCATCCAGATAGGCGGCGCCTTCGGGTCGGTCCCGGACCTCCGGGAGATCGGGCAAGGCTTTCGCCTCGCCCGGAACGCCCGGTAGGGATTACGGTCAGCCGAGGGTTTTCTCGAGCTCTTCGACGATCCCGGCGAAGGCGCGGCAAGCCGCTTCCACCGGTGCCGGCCCTTCCATGTCCACCCCCGCGACGCGGAGCGCGTCGATCGGGTAGCGGGAACCGCCGGACTTCAGGAAGGAGAAGTAGTCCTCCCGCTCCTTCGCGCCGCCGGAGCTTACCCGCTCGGCGAGGGCGAGGGAGGCCGAGACCCCGGTCGCGTATTTGTACACGTAGAAGGCGTTGTAGAAATGGGGAATCCGCATGCCCTCGAGGTCGCTCGTCGCCTCGAAGTTCATTTCCGGCCCGAAATACGCCTCCAGGAGCGCGCGGTATTCCGAGCGGAGCAGCTCCGCGGTGAGGGGCGTTCCTTCCTCCACGAGCCGGTGGGTTGTCGCCTCGAACTCGGCGAACATGGTCTGTCGGTAGAGGGTGGCGAGTATGTCGCTCGCCCTGGTCGAAAGGAGGAAGGCCCGGGTTTTCGGGTCTTCCGTCGTTTTCATGAGGTGCCGGAAAAGGAGGTCCTCGTTGAAGGTCGACGCGACCTCCGCCTCGAAGATCGTGTAGTTGTAGGACATGAAGGGATTGTTCCGGGCGGAATACCAGCTGTGCATCGAGTGGCCGCCCTCGTGGGCGAGGGTGAACACGTCCCGGAGCACCTCGTCCTTGTAGTTCATGAGGATGTAGGGTTCCCCGGCGAAGCCCCCGGAGGAGAAGGCGCCGGAGCGCTTGCCCTTGTTCTCGTACCGGTCGACCCAGCCGCCGAGAAGTCCCTTCCGCAGGGTGTCCACGTACTCGCCGCCCAGGGGCGCGAGGGCTTGCGAGATAAGTTCCACCGCGTCGCCGTAGGGCGTCACCCGGGAGGCTTCCTTGACCAGGGGCACGTATACGTCGTAATGCCTGAGCTCGTCGAGGCCGAGTGCCTTTTTTCTCAGGGAATAGTACCGATGCAGGGGCTCG
>QKCE01000001.1 GCA_003245785.1 Spirochaetales bacterium
AAGGAATCCCCCCGCTTCGACTGGTCGACCGGATTTTCCTTCGCCGAGGACCTGCAGGGCGACGCCCTCAAGGGGGAACGGACCGCGTCACGGATGTTCGGCCTCCTCGGCCGATACTACCGGGCGGTGTACGAACGCGAGGGCCCGCCCGGGGAGGCGGATCTTTCGGGATACGCCGAGGCGGCGCGGGAAGCGGCGGACCGCGGGGAACCATCCTCCCAAGTGTATTTCTACCTTTGTTATCTGCTCGCCTCGGCGAGTCAGAACGCCGAACGCCCCGAAAAACTTTCCTGCCTGAGCCGGGGATTCAAATTCCTTCAGGTTCGCGCCGCGGCGATTTCGAACGTGGCGCTCAGGGAAAGCTTCCTTCAGAATCCGACCTGGAACAACCGGCTCTACAAGGCCGCCAGGGAAAACAAACTTATCTAGCGCCTTGACTTTTTTTTTCCGTTTTGCTATTCTGCCTTTCGTTACGGCGGTATAGCTCAGTCGGTAGAGCAAACGGCTCATATCCGTTAGGTCATAGGTTCAAGCCCTATTGCCGCTAAATGAGAGGCCCTTCCATTCGGAAGGGCCTTTTTTATTGCCTGCGGAAAATCGTTAAATTTCAATAAAATGACTTGATTCCCCTTGACCACTTCAATTATTGGGTGTATCTATAACGCGTGTTATGAAACAAATGTTACACAACAATAGTTACTGAAATGGAGAGCGACCGATGCCACCCAAACCGAAGGTAAGCCGAAACGACATACTTGGAGCTGCCCGCGCCCTGCTCGAGGAAGGCGGTCCCGGGTTGGTCACGGCCAGGGCCGTCGCCGACCGTCTGGGTATTTCAACCCGCCCGATTTATTCGCTGTTCAGCTCGATGGAAGAGGTGCTTTCGGCGATCGTTCCCGAGCTGGAGGCGGAACTCGCGATAGAGATGGCGAAACCCTGGACCGGGAGGGAGATCGCGGACCGGGGCATCGGGATACTCGTTTACGGGAGGGACCACCCGGCGGCCCTCGAGTACCTGCTTTCCGCCCGGCCGGGACATGGCCAAATCGACCGGGGAAGCCGGATGCACCGGGAATTTATCGACGCGCTCAAAACCACCGGGGGAACAGACAGCCTAGGCGACGACGAGCTCGAGGGTATCCTTTTCAAAATGGAGGTTTTCACCCAGGGCTTGCTCCGCATGATGAGGGAAGGCAGCGACCGTTTCGACGACGGAACCCTCGTGCGGCTCACCCACGATATGGGGGAGGCGTTAATCCTACACACGATCATGAAAAAACGGGAATTGCTCCCGAAGACGGGGACATAAATCGCGAGGCAGGCTGTTTCGGTATTAACGGCCCAGCGAACCATAGGAGAAAGTATGAGTATCATTCAGTTAAGCCAGGTGAAGAAAAATTACATGCTCGGCAAGACCGTCGTCGAGGCGGTCAGGGGAGTCGATATCAGCATAGAGGCGGGGGATTTCATCTCCATCGCCGGCCCGTCGGGTTCGGGCAAATCGACCATCCTCAACATGATCGGGCTCATCGACGCGCCGACCTCCGGCGAGGTATTCATCGACGGGAAGTCGACCGCGGCCCTGAAGGACCGGAAGCTCACGGACCTTCGCCACGATTTCATCGGCTTCATCTTCCAGAGCTTCAACCTCATCCCGGTGCTCACGGTCCGCGAGAACATCGAGTTTCCCCTCCTCCTGGGTAAGAAGCCGAGGATAACGAAGGAAAGCCGGGAGTGGATAGACACGCTGATCTCGGAAGTCGGGCTGACGGAACACCAGAAGCATAAGCCCAACGAGCTTTCCGGCGGCCAGCGCCAGCGCGTCGCCATCGCCCGCGCCCTGGTGACGAAGCCCGAGGTGGTGCTCGCCGACGAGCCGACGGCCAATCTCGACTCGGTGACCGGCGAGCAGATCCTGGCCCTGATGAAGAAGGTGAACCGCGACCTCAACACGACCTTCGTGTTCTCCACCCACGACTACAAGATAGTCGAGATCGCGGATCACGTGGTAAGGCTGAAAGACGGCCTCGTGGTCGAGAATACCCGGAGGGAGAAAAAATGATTTTCGCCATCGCTGTCCGGAACCTTCTCCAGCACCGGGCGAAGACCCTCATCATCGGCCTGCTCGTGACGGTCGGCATCATGCTGACCTTCGCGGGGAACGCCTTGATCGGTTCGGTGATCCGGAACATCTCGGGGATTTTCACGGACTATTACACGGGCGACGTGCTCGTCACCTCGACGGAAACCCTCGGCGCCGGGGTCTTCGGCGCCCAGAGCGACGACGTTATGGGATTCCCGACGATTCCCGTCATACGGGATTACGAAACGGTGGCCGAGATCGTCGCCGCGACCCCCGGGATAGAGTCCTGGGCCCCGCAGATTTCGGGGTACGCGATGATCAATCTCGAGAAGGACGGCGTCGATTTCTCGCTCTTTTTCGGGATCGATCCCTCGGAATATTTCGCCGTTATGCCGGATATCGAGATCGTGCAGGGTCGGTTGCTCCTGGACGGCGAGGAGGGGATGCTCCTCAAGTACGATACCTGGAAAGGCATGAGGGACGACAAGGGCGTCGACATCAAGATCGGCGATACGTTGCAGCTTAACAGTTACGGGACCGCGGGAATGCGGATCCGCGAGGTGCCCGTCGTGGGCATCTACAAATTCCCGCGGGGCAACGACCGGATGTTCCCGATGAGTTTCATCGACACGAAGAGCCTGCGGTACGTGCTCGCCGGGATGGGCGGGAAGCCCGAGAAGGTCGCGGTGACCGAGGAGGCGACCAGGTATCTCGACGCGGATATCGACAGCCTCTTCGCCGACGATTCGCTCATCGTCGATTCCTCGTCCGTCGGTTCAACCCTGGCGGACTCCGGCCCCGTCGACGCGGCGGCCGCCCGCGCCGCGGTAACGCCGGGAAGCGGGGACTGGCACTTCATCGTCATAAAGGCGAAAAAGGGCGTGAACCCCGACTCGATCATCAAGAGCCTGAACGCCGCATTCGACGACCGGGACCTCCTCGCGAGGGCCCAGGGTTGGTGGGTGTCGGCGATGCCCGACTCGCTGACCTATTCGGGGATACAGCTCCTTTTCAACGTGGCCATTTTCATCCTGGGCTTCGTGTCCATAATAATCATCATGAACACCCTCGTGGTGTCGGTCATGGAGCGGACGAGCGAGATAGGGACCATGCGGGCCCTCGGCGCCCAGAAGTCATTCGTCACGAGGATGTTCATCGCCGAGACCGGGATCATCACGCTGGTCTTCGGATTGATCGGCCTTGCCCTGGGCGCCCTCTTAATCCTGGCGCTCAATATCGTCGGCATACCGACGGACAACGAGGCGCTCCGCTATATCGGCGGCGGCGGCATTCTCAGGCCGACGATCGGCACTCAGGCCTTCGTCCTGTCCTTCGTATTGATGGGGATCATCGCGCTTTTCTCGTGGATGTACCCCGTGCGCATCGCCCTCAAGGTGAGCCCCCTCAAGGCGATCGCCACCGAATAGGAGAGAATCATGATATTGCCAAAAATAGCCCTGCGGAACCTTAACCGGCAAAAGCGCCGGAGCATACTCCTCGGAAGCGCCCTTTCCTTCGGCATGTTCGTCCTGGTAGTGGTAAACGGCGCCACGGGCGGGCTCGTGACGAGTTTCCAGAAAAACTTCACCGACCTAGTCGCCGGCCATATCCTTTTCCTCCAGCTCGAGAAGGACGACGAGGGCAAGCTCGTGAACGTCATAGAAGACGACTCGGCCCTGATGGCCGCCATCGAGTCCACCGGCCTGAAGTATACCGCGGTCTCCCGGCGAACCCGCCAATCCGCGACCGTGCTCTTCAACGGCGAGGCCGCGAGCCGCGTCGTGTCCGGCGTGCTCTGGGACGAAGAGCCCCAGCTCGCCGCGTCCTTCGACGTGATCGCGGGTTCGGCGGAGAACATGTCGGGTTCCGACGGGATAGTGATTTCGGACATGTTGGCCGAGACCCTGGGCCTCGTGGCGAAGAAGAAAATGAGCTACGCCGAACGGGCCGTTCTGCGGAGGGACGTGAAGATCCGCTGGCGCGCCGGGGGCAAGGCATTCGATCTCGATAAGGAGATCGACAGGGAGGTCAAGGAGACCGAGGCCGCCCGGAAAGCCGAGCAGGATCGGCAGTTCCCCGGCATTATCGGCGAGGAGGTATTGCTCCAGTTCGCGACCATCAGCGGCCAGCAAAACGTCGGGGCCTTTCGCATCGCCGCGGTGGTGCGCGCCCAGTTCGACACCTCGGTTTTCGTGGACCGGGGGTTTCTCAACGAACTGATGGATATGCCCCCGGAATCCTATACCCTGTTCGGGCTCACCCTCGAGGATTTCTCGAATCTCGACATGAAGACGGTCCAGGTGATACAGGCGCTGAAGGGGAAGTATAACCTCGTGCCCTACGACAAGGTTCGCGGGAAGGCGGTCGAGGCCCTGCTTTCGGACATCAAGAAGGAAGACTTCTCGGGGACCAAGACCGTGGTTACGAACCTGAACAACGAGCTCGCCTCCTTTACCGGGATCATCCTCGGGGTACAGGCGGGGAGCTTCGGCCTGTTTCTCATAATCGTCGCGGTGGTGATGGTCGGGCTCGTGAACACCTTCCGCATCGTGGTGTACGAGCGGACCAAGGAGATCGGGACCATGCGCGCCCTGGGAACCCAACGAAGCCAGATCCGCAACCTCTTCCTCCTCGAGGCGAGCTTCCTCGCGGTCGGGGGAACCATCCCCGGGGCGCTTTTGGGTATCCTGACCCTCAAGCTCGTGGGCCTCGCGAAGCTCGACTCGATTACCGAGCTCTCGCTCTTCCTGGATAACGGGAGGATCGGCTCCTCGGTGAGCCCGGCGCTTCTCGTCGGATCGATCCTGACGGTCGTGATCTTCACGCTGCTCGCGGCGATGCTGCCCGCGCGGAAGGCGTCCCGCATGCTGCCCGCCCAGGCGCTCCGCACACAATTCTGACGCCGTACTTTTGGAGGAATGGTAAAAATGAACGTATTGAAGCGGGCGGCATTCGCCGCCCTTGCCGCGATCGCGATTCTCGCGCCCCTTACCGCCCAGTCCGCCGACTCGCCGGACTGGAAGAAGATCCTGACGCGCATCGACGAGATGGGGGATTTCGAACACAGCGATTTTTCGGCCGAGATTACCGTGGTAAGCCAGAAGCCGAACGAGGACGACAGCGTCATCGTCGCGCGCTATTACCGCCGGGACAGCGAGAAGAAGTTCACGATGATCCTGGTGAAGCCGGACATCCAACGGGGGCAGGGTTACTTCAGCGCGGGGGACGACCTCTGGTTCTACGACCCCGAAAGCCGGAAGTTTGCCTATTCCTCCCTCAAGGACACCTTCCAGGATTCGGACGCGCAAAACTCCGACTTCGCGGCGAGCTCCCTCTCCAAGGACTATACGGTCACCGAGTCTTCCTCGGCGAAGCTCGGTTCCGCCGACGTATGGGTGGCGACCCTGGTCGCGACCAGCAAGAAGGTGGCGGTGGCGAAACGCAAGATGTGGATCCGTAAGGACAACCTCCTCGTACTGAAGGAAGAGCACTATTCGGTTTCCGACCGCCTCATGCGCACCATCGCCTACCCGAAATACCAGACGGTGGAAGGCACCTTCGTGCCGGCGAGCATGGTGATCGTGGACAACCTTAAGGTAGGGGAGCGCACCCAGCTCACCTTTACGAACCCCTCGGTGAGGCGCCAGCCGGACTCGCGGTTCAACAAGGAATACCTTGCGAATCCGGTCGAATGAGGAGCGAACGATGAACATCCTGACGATGCGAGCGGCGGCGCGGCGCGCGCGGCACTCGAAAGCGAATTACTGCAGGCCGGGTACGGCCCTTTTTCGCGGCGCTTTCCTCTCGTTAGCCGCCTTTTGCGCGACATTCGCCCCCCTCGCGGCGGACGACGCCGACGACCTCGATTCGCTTTTCGACGATCCCGGGGCACTGGAGATTATAGAGGCGAGCCCCGCGGAGACTACCGCTTCCGGAAGCGCGGGTACGGCCGGAAGCGCGGTCGCGTCAGCCCCGGTCGCCGCGGCCCCGACCGATACCGCGTTCTTCCGCTGGGCCGGGGACTACGCGGGCACCGTCGGGGTGAACGCGAATTACGGGGATATCCTGCCCTTCGGAAAGGAGCTTCTCGACCCCGACGAGTCCCTCGAGCTCGACGCGACGGCGAGGGTGTGGTTCGACGCCCAGCCCGACCGGCATTACCGGGTCTTCGGCAAATTCGTCGCGGATTACCCCTACGGCGAGGATTATACGGTGCTGGACGTAACGGGCGCGCCGCGGACCCTTTCCGTGGCGAGCGTTTCGGTCTTCGAGCTCTTTACGGAGTTCAACTGGGACGACCGCGTTTTCTTCCGTTTCGGCAAGCAAACCGCGGGTTGGGGCCTGAGCCGCTTTTATCAGATCGCGGATCCCCTGAGCGTCGGGGTCAAGGACCCCGCGGACCCGACCGCCGATCTCGAGGGGCCCCTCGCCCTGCGTATCGCCGTTCCCATGGACGTGCACAATCTTTACTTCTATGCCGTCCTCAAGGATTCCTACCTTCCCGACGATTCCTCCGACGCGAGCGTAACCAACGCCGGGCTCGGAGTGAAGGGCGATTTCCTGGTTCGCGTCCCGAAAAACCCCGTTTTCTCCAACGGCGAGCTGACCCTCGGCGGGTATTACCAGAAGGATCTCGCGCCCAAGGCCGTGGCGGGGTATTCCACCGGGATCGGCAAGGTGCAGGTATTCACCGACCAGGTGGTTTCCTGGGGGCTCGATTCGGCGCGGCTCACCGAAAGCGAAGAGTTCTACGACGGTTCGGGCGTTTACGGGACGGACAAGCCCGACTGGGGCCTCTTTTGGGGCGCCACTCTCGGGGCCCTTTACGTGAACAACGACTGGCATTTTACGGGATACGCGGAATACCTGTACAACGGCGCGGGCACCGACGACCCGCATTATATCGAAAAGTGGATCGCCCGTTACGGCGCGGAAACCGTAACCGGTTCGACCCTCGACGCGACCCTGGTCGCCACGGACCTCTTCGGGTACCTCGGTCGGCACAATTCCGCGCTGAGCCTTTCATGGAGCGAGCTCTTCGGCAACGACAAGCTGTCCGCCTCGGTGCTCTGGCTCCAAAACTGGGTGGATTTCTCGGGCATGGCGAGCCCCTCGGTAACGATCTCGCCCTTCGACCACTTCGCGATCGTCGCCGGGATTTCGGTCATTTGGGGAAGGGACGAGACGGAATGGGCGATCAAGAACGCCGACCTTTCGGACTACGCAACCGGCGATCTCGCGTATCGCCATTTGATCGCCAAGCTCGCGGTGAAACTCGGCGGGGGAAAGTTCTGACCCTACGGGGACGCGTATCGCGGCGCGAAAGCGTCAGACCCGTGCCGGTCGACGCGCGCCCGGCCACCGCTCTCGCCGAACGGCGGCCGGTCGAACGTCGCCGTTAGCGGCCGGAAGTTTCCGCTTTGCCGTCAGTGGGCGTTCCCGCCCCCGCGCCTTTGGTTCCACCGCTTCCTTCCGGGCTTCCGGAGTCCTCGGGTTTTCCCGTCATGAGCCTGTCCTGCTCGTATTCCCGGAGCCGTATCCTGTCCTGCTCCTGAAGCTGGACGGGATTCTCGAGGGTTTGGTTTTTACCGTTACGGGCCATCACGCGGGCGAAAATCATCGCCTGGGTTCGCTCGCCCTTCGGGGTACCGACGTAGACCCCCCGGATCCGGATTCGCTCGCGGTTTCTCAACTGGAGCTTTGCCAGGTCTCCCTGATCCGCCTTGACCTGGACCATGGTACCGTCCTGGAGCCGGAGCATGAGAACGAGGGTACCGTCCCCGGCGGAAACGATTTCGGTTTCTCCCTCGATCCACGTAAGGCTCTCCCGGTTTCCCAGGGCAAAGCCCGCGCCGATCGCGAGAAGGGCCATCAAGCCCGCGATAATCATCTTTTTCATGTCATGCCTCCTGATATTCATGGGTAGCCGTTGTGCGCGGTTCGGAGGGATATACCGCGCGAAGGGGGAAAGGGTCACATTAAAAATTTCGATGTGACCGGTTATGGGTTACACTGGTATATATCAGGCGTGCGGCGCGGGGGATCCATTGTCAGAAAGCGACATCGTCAGGGAAGTATTGGAAGGGGACACCGATTCGTTCAGGCGCATCGTCGAGGCTTACGAAACGCGGCTGCGCGCCTATTGCGCCGCAAGGCTTCCGCCTTCCGAGGTGGACGACGCCGCCCAGGACGTGTTCATCAAGTGTTTCCGCTCCCTGAAGTCCTACGATCCCTCGAAACCCTTCGGCGCCTGGTTCTTCGCGATCGCGCGCACGCATATCGCCACGAGGAAGCTCAGGTTTTGGCGGGACAGGACCAAGACCGAGGCGTTGTCCCGGACCGAGGTGCCCTACGAGAACGGCAACGGCGGACAAGCCCTCCTGGAAGCCGCCATGGCGAGGGAACTCGTAGCGCGACTGAAGGGCGGTCAGCGCGAGGCCGTCGAGCTCCATTATTTTGCCGGTCTGACGGTTCGCGAG